>JBEAQI010000201.1:0-3993 GCA_041163965.1 Verrucomicrobiota bacterium
GATGGAGCTTTCAATCAAAACAGTGGGGGAATGTTCCTCGATATCCGGTGTTCCGTTTGCTGTCGGAGACGAGGTCTGGAGTTATTTGTACCGTGGAGGCGAGGGCCAGATCGAGCGGGCCGATGTCCTTGCGCAGGAGCGCGGCGACTTGCAGCTGGAAGGGGGATTTTTATGCCGCTGGTGTCATCGGATCCGGGAGCGCGGGGCCACCGAGGCGGAGCTCAGGCGCGAGGCCCTGCAGAATTCGGAGGCGGTTTTTCTCAGCCTGTATGAGGAGGGCGGGGAGGAGGCGGCAGCCCCCGAGTCGGGCCTGACCCGTGCCCAGCTCAAGTTTTTTCTCGCGGTGCAATTGGAAAGAAAGCGGGTGTTGCGCCATTTGGGGCCAGGCCGTTATCGTCACGTCGCCCTGAAACGGGTCTTTGAGGTGGAGGAATTTCCATTCACGCCCGAGCTGGTCTCGGCCCTGCTTTCGGCCGATGCGGTCAGTACAGACTCACCCGCACCGTAAAATCGGCGCGCTCTCCGGCGGCGACCCAGTGTAGGCCCTTGCCGTGGCCGGCGGCGTTGGGAGGCCCCATCCAGGGTTCCACGCAGTACCATGGGGCATCTTCAGATTCCGACCATGTGACGAGGCACATCGCGGCGGCGGGAGGATTTTTCTCTCCGATGGTCAGAAAGACGTCCTCCTCGCCATTTTTGGGCCCGAACGAGACCTGATGATGGCGCAATTCCCAGTGGATCCGGTCGATGAGGGCGGGATCGCCGAGGGCGTGCCTTGCGTTCCGCTCGCGGGTGGTGACGAGGAGGCCATCCGGTCCATGGTAGGCGCTCTTGCGCGGTTCCATGTGGAGCAGGTAATCGTCCCGGGTGGTGCCCACGTGCCATGGTAGGGTGAAATAAAAGTGGTGCCCGGCGGACCATGGGATCGGGTGCTTGTTCTTATTTTCCAACGACAAGGTAACGCTCAGCGCGAGTTCCTCGAAGGTGTAGGTGACGTGGAAGCTGTAGGCGAAGGGGTAAGCCTCGAGCGCCTCGGCATCCGGAATGAAGGCCGTGACGAGGTGGTGGGGCCCGATTTCGACCACCTCAAATTCTCCCTGCCGGGCAAACCCGTGTTTTGGCATGGGTCGCTTTTGCTGGTCCGGGCCGATCCAGTATCCTTCAACCCCGTCCACAAAGGACCGCCCGCAAAAGGGAAAAAGGATCGGGTTGCCACCGCGGATCTGCGAAAAGGCGGTTTGTCCGGTTTCTTGCGGCCAGTGGAGGATTTCCCGCGTCCCCATGGCGCTGCGCAAGGTCCACTTCATGAGCCGGCAACCGGCTTCAGGGGCAACCAAGAAGGTGGATGATCCTACTGAGAAGGATCGGGTGGGAGGCATAGCAGAAGAATCAGCACTCATTCTACCGTTATAACCAAGAATCGCCGACAGTGAAGCCGGAATCGAAGTTGAACTCCAAAAAGAAGGCAGGCGGCCTACCCCTAAGCCGCCTGCCATTATTTTCTATTTCACTACTCCTTATATGTTACCCCAAAACTCCCTTACGGGAAATTGATGATGGTGTTATCATATGCCCATCTTCTTTCAGAGTTCAAGTGCTAAGTGCATAAATCCCGAGAAAAAAGAAATTTTCACGTTGCTGTAACGCGGTTCCTGCGAGGGTCTACCCTTTTGGGGTACGGGTTGCCTCGAATCGACCGTCGCGCATTTCCACTACAAACGGTTCAAGGGGACGGACCTCCCCAGTGGAGGAAAGCAGGCCGCCGTCCGGTAGCCGGAGGAGCGCATAGCCGCGGCGCAAGGTGGCTTGGTGGCTGTTGTTGCCGAGCCGCAACGAGAGCTGACGCAGGGCTTCCCGCAAATGGCGCAATTGAGATTCCGGGCGCAGCGCCTGGAAACGGGTCGAAGCGTTGGCGAGGCGGTGGCGCCGATCCTGAAGGGTTTGACCGAGGGTATTGTTGAGGCGCCCCTGAAGGTCATCGAGCCGAAGGGTGGCCTGCTCGAGGCGGTGTTGCGGGTGGAAGCGGTTCAGATTGGCCCGCTGGATGGTGACCTGTTGGGAGGCATGGCGGAGGAGGCCATCGGTCACCTTGGCGAGGCGTTCCTGCCAGTTGCGCGAGGCCAGCCGATACGTATGCCAACTGCTGGTGATCCATTCCGCGGCGGCGGACGGTGTTTCGGCGCGATGGTCCGCGGCAAAGTCACTGAGGGTGGTGTCGATCTCGTGTCCCACCGCGGAAATGATCGGAATGGAGGAAGCGGCGATGGCGCGAACCACCCTTTCCTCATTGAAGGGCCAGAGGTCCTCGAGGCTGCCGCCGCCGCGGCCGACCACCAGCAGGTCGCAGAGCCGGTGGCGGTTGGCGAGTTCGATCCCATCGGCAATTTCGGCGGCTGCCTCGCTGCCTTGGACACGGGCTGGAATGAGGATGAGGTGGCCGCCCCACTGCCGTCGGCGCAGGATGGCGATAAAGTCCCGTACCGCGGCCCCAGTGGGGGAGGTGACAAATCCGATGGTCTGTGGCAGCGGCGGGAGCGGTTTCCGTCGGGCTGGGTCGAAGAGGCCCTCGCTGTTCAGTTTGTCCTTGAGCGCTTCAAAGGCCGCCTGAAGGCGCCCGACTCCATCCTCCTCAATGATCCGTAGGATGACCTGATACTTTCCGTGCGGCTCGTACAGGCTGAGGCGGCCGAAGCCGACGACCTGCATGCCATCGCGGAGCTGGAGGAGGAGGCGCGCGGCGTCGTTGCGGAAACAGACGCAGGAGATGGTGGCGCCGGCATCTTTGAGCGAGAAGTAGAGGTGGCCGCTGGCCTGCCGCTTGAAGTTGCTGATTTCGCCTCTTAAGCCCACTTCGCTAAAGCGGCCTTCGAGGAGGCCCTTGATTTCGCGGGTGAGGTCGGAGACGCTGAGGATTTCAGGAACGGGCATGACGGTCAGGGGAGGTTAAGCGGGAGCGCAGACGGTTGGCGATCACTTGGAGGGCGAGAAGGAGGGAGACGGCGACCAAGATGAACCCGAGGCCGCCAGAGAGGATGGACTCGCCGAGCAGCATCACGGCGGTCCCGATGCCGGCCTGAATGGGCAGCGAGGCCCAGAGGTAGGTTCTCCAGCGGGCCCGACCGAGGGCCAGCAGGTAATTCTGCAGGGCAAACGGAATGGGCGAGAGCCGAACGGCAAGGACGATCTGCCATTCGCTGGTGGGCTGGATTTGCGGGATGCTGAGGCCGCGGTGACGGATGGCCCACGTGATGAGGGGATGAAACAGTCCCCGGCTCAGAAGATGGGCAAGGACCATATTGAGGAGCAGGGCCAGCCAGACCAAGGAGAGTCCAACGGCGGTACTGTGACTTCCCAGCACCGACAAGGCGGTCAGGTAGAAGACGGTCAGCGGAGCGCCGGCAGCCGGCAGGATGACCAGCGCCGCAAAATACAAGAGCGGCGGAATCGTGCCGAGGAAGGCGTAGACGGCGGCGCGCAAAGCGAGCCAGTCTTCCATCGAGCCGGGCAGAAAGTCTCCGAACAGGCTCCACAAAAGCAGGCAAACACAAACCAGAAGCAGGCTGGCGCCAGCAAGAATAAGCCATTTGTTTCCTTTGAGTGGTTTCACTCCCGCGGAGTGTGGCACCCTCCACGGCGGGTGCAAGCCACCGTTGGCGACACTTGGTCGATGGTTACTCGGCGTCCGTTTCCGGTTCGGTTTTCTCTGATTGGGATTCAGCTTTGACAGCAATCATTTCGGCCTCCACAAGCCGCAATTCGGAGACTTCAAAAAAATATCCCGGCGCAAGGCGCTCCTTTTTCACTGGGATCAATTCAAAGCCGTCTGGGATCTGGAGCTCGGGAACCTCAGATTTGTCCGGTGTTAAAAATGACAAATAATAAATGCATTTATAGTGGCCGCTCTGCACCGCAAGGCTCAGTTGCTCAGGTTCAGGCATCGTAGTCGGGGGTAAGCTATTCGCTAATTTTAGGACTGGGTAGTAGGAAAACCAC
>JBEAQI010000202.1:0-9907 GCA_041163965.1 Verrucomicrobiota bacterium
GATGATGTCCTCGAAGGCGGTTTCCAGAATGCGTTCGAATCGCTGTGCGGTTTGGTGGACGCTCTGGCCGAGGCTGGCACAGATGAGCGACACGTAGCCCGGCAGATCCTGCGGTGGCTCCCCCCCGGCGGCCCGCAACTGGGCGTCGATGGCGTCCCTCATGTGGGTGGGATTGAAGAGGGCCCGGTCGGTGGTGTCGATGAGGTGGTCGGGAATGCGCCGTTCGGAAGCTGCGGAGATCAGGGCGCTCCACTCCGCGTCACTTTGGGGTCGTTTGTCGAAGGAAGGAATGACCTGCTCAAGCAACCACAGGCCAAGAAGGATTTTATTGGGGCGGTAGCCTCCGGTGCCGGTTCGCTCGTTGGAGATGCCGAGCGCAAAGGCATCGTCCCCCATGCAGGGGCGGTCGGTGATGGCCCCCGCCAGAAGCCATGTCCCGGAGGAGACGATCAGGCTGCGGCCTTGGCGCGGAATGGCCTCAAAGGCGCAGGAGGTGTCGTGACCAGGGACGAGGATGACATCCAGATCGGCCAGATCCTGCTGCCCCCGTACTTTTCCAAGACGTGTCCCCGCTGGGCGCGGCTGTGCGAACCAATGCCGTGGAATCCCAAAGTAGTCGAGGGCCGGACCACTCCAATCCAGGCCATCGACGCTGAAAAGCTGCGAGGTGCTGGCCGGCGAGTAATCCCCGCCAGTCTGCCCGGTGAGGAGAAAATTGAAATATTCCGGAAGGAGCATGACCCGATCCACAATGTTGGTCAGGCCTGGAAAGGTCTCCAGGGTCTCCATGAGCTGAATGCCGGTATTGTAGTTGACCATGGGCAACCCCGTGAGGTCAAAAAGGCGCCGCGCATCCCCTTTGTCGATGATGGCCTGCATGACCCGGTTGGTGCGCTCGTCCCGGTAGGCGTGGACCGGGAAGACAAGCCGCCCGCTGGCGCTGGTGAGGACGTAATCGACCCCCCACGTATCGATGCCGCAGCTGATCAGTTCCGGAAAGAGCCGTTTCGATTCCCGCAATCCGGTGACAATTTCCTCGAAGAGTCGTCCTGGCTCCCAATAGGCGTGCGGGCCGATGGATTGAAACCCGTTTGGAAAGCGGTGGGTCTCGGTCAATTCCAGGCCGGAGGAGGTGAGTTGGCCGACGATGGCGCGCCCGCTGGTGGCGCCCAGATCAACCGCGGCGACGGTTACTTTTGACATGGTTCAGGGATGAATGGAGGATGGGAACGGGTCAACAGGCCACAAATTGGCTGTCCATGGCGGGGAGTTGCGTGGCGGCAGGGCCGTTTGAAATAATGGTATAGGCCGGATCGTGGCGGCAGGTCAGGGTCAGGGCACGGCGGCCCATTTTGGAGGCGTCTCCGACAAACAGTGTCCGGGCTGAGGACTGGATCATTTTCCGCTGGTAGCTCGCGAGTAGCGCGTTGCTGTTCCAGATACCGTCCTCGGTGACGCCAGCGCAGCCCAGGATGGCCAGACTGGCGTGCATTTCTTGAATCGCGGCCTCCGCCAGCGGGCCACAGAGGACCCCCAGGCGGTTGTAGAGGGTGCCACCGGTGACCACCGTTTCGCAGGCGCTGACCTCGTTCATAAGGGCGGCGATAGGCAGCGAATTGGTGACAATGACCAAGCGTTTGTTGAGGACCGCCTTGGCGACCGCGTAGGTGGTGGTGCCCCCATCCATCATGATCGTCATGCCATCCTCGACGATCGAGGCCACATACTCAGCGATGCGGTGCTTTTCATCGGCGAAGGTGTCGTCCTGGGTGATGAAATCATATCCCCCTTGCAGATGCGCTTCGACGAGACTGGCACCCCCGTGATGCCGTCGCACTGTTCCCGCCGCTTCCAACTCATTGAGGGCCCGGCGGATGGTCGACAGGCTGGTCGAGAAACGCTTCGCCAGCACATGCAGGTCCGCGTATTTATTTTCCCGGATGTAGGCTTCGATGAGGTCGAGCCGTTGTTTGTTGGTCATGGCCATTTTTGGAAGATTTTGAATGAAAAGTAAGGCTTCTGGCAACTAATTATCATCTTATGCGGAAAGGAAGCGATGGAGGACAATTTCCGGAGGGCAATTGAAGCGGACGGGGAGGTGACAGGCACCGACGCCGTTGGAGGTGTAGCCCCGTAGGGAGTGGAGGGACCATGGGCCTTTGAAGACCGGGCGAGGGATGGAGGGCATCCGGAGGATGGGCCGGCCGCCGGGGAGGCAGATCTGGCCGCCGTGGGTATGGCCGCTGAACATGGCGAGGAAGCCGAGGTGTTGGGCGGCGTGGCAGAGTTGGGGGCTGTGGCTCAGAAGGAGGCGAGGCAGGCCTGGAGGGCATTGGGCGGCGGCGGTCGGGAGGTCGTCGGTGCCGATGACGTAGGCGTCATCGACGCCGGCGAGGGCGATGGGGGAGGCGGTGTCGAGGACGACCGCCTCGTTGTGGAGGAAGCGCAGGCCGAGCGGCTCGAGGGCGGTGGCGAGGTGCAGACTGTCGTGATTGCCGAGCACGCCGAAGACCCCTATGGGGGCCTTTTTGAGGTGTTGGAGGAGGAGTTGGAGGGCCTGAAGGGAGGCGGTGTCGGGCGGTTCGCAGCGTTCGAGGAAATCCCCCGTGATGATGGCGACATCAAATTCGAGGGGCTCAATGGACCGTACCAGAACGGGGAGGAGGGCGGGATCAAGGTCGAGGTGAAGATCGGAGAGGTGAAGGACCGAAAGACCGTGCAATGGCGCGGGCCATGCGGCGGGCCGGTGCTGGTGGTGGCGGGTCTGGAGGGCGAGGAAGTTGCGGTAGCCCGCTTGGTAGAGGCCGGCGGCGCGAAGGGTCAGGCCGAGGAGGCGGTAGCGCAGGCGCGACCGCGGCAGGCGCGAGTGGTCTTGTTCGGCGCGCAACCGCGCTTCGACCCATGGGCGGTTCCAGCGCGTTGGGAAACGATTCATATGCACAAAAACGGTGGTGGAGGAGCGCGGCTTAGGCAAGGCCTTGATAAGGGCATCCGTTGGCCATAGTGATTCTTGACTTGTCGGGAGGGCGCGCCAGTTTGGCGGACTGATGAGTCGTGAAAAGCTACAGAGGGTCGCCTTGGACGGACAAAATTACCGGATCGCGGTGGTCGCGGCCCGCTACAATTTCGAGAAGGTGAACGCCTTGTTGGAGAGCACCTTGGAGGCCTTGGGGGCTTGTGGGGTGCGGGATGAGGATGTGGAGATTTTCCGCGTTCCGGGAGCGAATGAGATCCCTCCGGTGGCGGCGACCTTGGCGCAGACGAGTGATTTTGACGCGATCATCGCACTGGCGTTGGTCATGGCGGGGGAGACGGACCACAACGAGATCATCACCCGTGCCACGGCCACGGCCCTGCAGACGGTGGGGATCCGCTACGATGTTCCGGTGATCAACGGCATTTTATCGGTGCGGACGGTGGAGCAGGCGGAGGCGCGGATCAGCGGGGCGCTGGCCCGCGGACCTGAATTTGCGCAAGCCGCGGTCGAGACCGCCCAGTTGATTGAGCAGTTGCAGAAGCGGGTTGTCGACAATGACCTTGACGGGGCCTTGGATGACCTTGCCTGGCTTGACGAAATCGAGGACGATGAGCCGTTCGGAGACGACGACTGGAGGAAATGAGCGCCCGACGAGAAAACCGGGTGGCCGCGATGCAGTTTTTGTATCAGTGGTCGATCAACGTGACCGACGATCTGGCGGGAGCCTTGTATTTGTTTTTCAAAGACATGCCGCATGAGCGCGATTACTATGCCTTCGCGGAGGAGTTGATTCACGGCGCGATTGCGTGCATGGGAGAGGTGGATGCGGTGATCCGCCAATATCTGCAGAACTGGGATTTCGAGCGGATTGCGCGGATAGATCTGGCGATTCTGCGGTTGGCCATCTACGAGATGTTGAAGCGTCGTGACATTCCGCCGATCGTCTCGATCAATGAGGCCATTGACCTTTCCAAGGAATTTTCCAATCCTGACGCGAAGCGCTTTATCAACGGGATACTGGACCAGTTCAAGGTGACGCTGGACCGGCCTTTCCGTTCGGCGGCGACGGACTGATGCGGGCTTTTTTTTCCAAGTTCAAGGAGGGTTTGAAGCGGCAGACGCCGACTTTTCAAAAGGCCTTTGAGAAGGTGGGGAGCCTGTTTGGGGGGAAACGGATAGACGCCGCGACGCTGGCCGAGCTGGAGGAGGCCCTGTACCTTGGTGATTTCGGGGTGGAGACGACAGAGGACATTCTGGAGGCGATCCGGGAGGCCTATCGGGCGGACAAGGCCTTGCAAGGGGAGGAGGCGGCGCGGATCGGGGCGCGGGTCTTGGAGCAAACCCTTGCCGGTGCGGAGGGTCGGTTTGAAAAGCGGGCGGAGGGGCCGGAGGTGATTGTGCTGGTGGGGGTGAACGGGAGCGGAAAAACGACCACCACTGCCAAACTGGCGTGGCTGTTCAAGCAGGACGGGTTGCGCACGGTGGTGGGGGCCTGCGATACCTTTCGAGCGGCCGCAAACGAGCAGATTCGGGTCTGGTGTGAGCGCCTTGGGGTGGATTTGGTGGAGAGCCAGCATGGAGCAGACTCGGCCGCGGTCGCGTACGATGCGTATGCCGCGGCGAAGAGCCGCGGTGCGGAGGTCTTGTTGTTGGACACCGCCGGGAGGCTGCACAACAAGACCAACCTGATGAAGGAGCTCGAGAAGATCCGGCGGGTGCTACAGAAGCATGATGCCGGAGCGCCGCACCATGCGTGGCTGGTGGTGGATGGAAGCATTGGGAGCAATTCGATCGAGCAGGCCCGGGTCTTCAACGAAGCCTTTGGGTTGACCGGAATCATTGTCACGAAGCTGGACGGGACGAGTCGCGGCGGCGCCTTGGTGGGGATATACCGCGAGCTCCGCCTCCCGATTTATTTTGTCGGGCTGGGGGAGCAGGCGGAAGCCTTGCAACCCTTTGACATTCACCATTATACCCATGCTTTGTTTGGATTGGAGACATGAGATGAGTGGGTGCATGCTTGAGGTCAGTCTGCCCGGCCGGGCGTATCCCATCCATATCGCTGAGGGGCTCGCGACGGGTGCTTTGGCAGCGCGGGTGCGGGAGGATCAGGCGAGTCAGCGCGCGGTGGTGGTGATCACCGATACCCATGTTGCGGCGGGTCAGGCGGCCTTTCTCGAGGCGGCCTTTGCGGGTGTGCCGGTGCTGGCCCTGCCTGCTGGCGAGACCACCAAGTCCTTTGCGCATCTGCAGGCCTGCTGTGATTTCATGGCGGCGCATGCGCTGGACCGGCGCGGCCGTGTTTATGCCGTAGGCGGTGGGGTTATTGGCGACCTCGCCGGTTTTGCGGCCGCCACCTATCTGCGCGGAGTGGGCTTTTATCAGGTTCCGACCAGTCTGCTGGCGATGGTGGACAGCTCGGTGGGCGGCAAGACCGGGATCAACATTGAAGCCGGCAAGAATCTGGTGGGAGCCTTTCATCAGCCCTTGGCGGTGTATGCGGATGTGTCGACGCTGCGGACCCTTCCGGCCACCGAGTTTGCGGCCGGAATGGCCGAGGTTATCAAGCATGGATTGCTGGCGGACGCGGAGCTTTTCACATGGTTGGAGCAGCTGGAGGTGCTGGAGGCCCAAAGCGAGGCCCTGCCGGAGGTGATTCGGCGAAATTGCGCGATCAAGGCGGGCGTGGTCTTGGCGGATGAGCGTGAAGAGGCGGCGGTGGGGGGTCGGGCCCTGTTGAATCTCGGACATACTTTTGGGCACGCCATTGAGGCGGTGGCCGGCTATGGCGCCTATCTTCACGGCGAGGCGGTGGCGATTGGTCTGGTGTTGGCAACCCGGCTATCGGTGTCGATGGGCCTGATCGAGGCATCCGTGATTGACCGGGTGGAGGGCCTTTTACGCCGCTATGCCCTGCCGACGTCTCTTCGGACGCCCTTGTCGATTGATTCCCTGCTGGCGGCGGCCCGGCGGGACAAGAAGACGCGGCGCGGGCGGCTGAGATATGTGGTGCTTCAGGCACTGGGCCGGGCGCAGGTCTGCGACAGCGTGGAAGAGGCCGTGGTGGCGGAGTTGTGGCGTCAGGCCGGGGCGGTTGACTGATGCGGGTCCTGCATGTTGAGTTTGGTCGACACCTGTACGGCGGCGCGCTGCAGGTGGCTTATCTCCTGCGTGGGCTGGCGGAGCATCCCGAGGTCGAGAACGAGGTCGTGGTGCCGATGGAGACACCCCTCCCTGAGGCGGTGCCGGTCCGGCCCGGGGTGCGGTTTCATCGGATTCCGATCGCGGGCGAGCTGGATGTTCGCATACTGTGGCGATTAAAGCGACTGGTGAGGTCCCAGCAGCCCGACCTGATCCACATTCACAGTCGACGTGGGGCGGATTTCTGGGGCGTTTTGCTGGCTCGATGGAGCGGGATTCCCTACATCGTGACGCGGCGGGTGGTGTATCCCGAGGCGCGGTGGCTGATCCGCTGGCGGACCCGGAAGGCGGTGGCCGTAGTGGGGATTTCAGGACGCGTTTGTGAAATGATGGGTGAGGCGGGCGTGCCGGCCGGCAAGACCCATTGCATTCTCAGCACGGTGGACACGGCTGTTTATCGTCCCGGACGCGAACCCGATTGGTTTCGCGCCGAGATGCGGCTAGGGACTGGCGATTTGGCGGTGGGGATGATCGGCCAGCTGATTGAGGGCAAGGGGCACCGCGTTCTTTTCGAGGCCATTCCGGCGATTTTGGAGGCCTGCCCGGAGGCCGTTTTCCTTTTGTTTGGCAAAGGACATCTCGGTGAGCGGTTGCGGAGTCATGTCGAGCGCCAACCGTGGCGCGAGCGGGTCCGGTTCATGGGATTCCGCACCGATATGGCGCGCGTCATCCCGAATCTCGACCTGGTGGTGCATCCGGCCTTCATGGAGGGACTGGGGGTGTCCCTATTGCAGGCGGCGGCCTGCGCGGTGCCGATTGTCGGGTCCAACGCCGGTGGCATTCCGGAGATTGTCAAGGATGGCCGCAACGGGTACCTCATCGAGCCTGGTGACAGTAAGCGGCTTTCAGAGAGCGCCATTCGTCTGCTCCGCGAGCCGGCGCTGCGGACCCAGATGGGCGAGAATGGCCGTGTCCTGACCGAGGCGTGCTTTTCCATTCACCGCATGGCGGCAGATTACGCCCGGCTGTATGCGGATTGCCTGCATCCACCTTCCCGAGAGAGGCAAGCCACTTGACAGGGCGATTTTTTTACGCAGGTTAAGGGCAGTTCTTTCAATCCCGTTGTTCGGAAGACTTTCACAGTGATTCCCGCTTGTGTGGGGATCCCTAATGAAAACGAGACATATGAACAACACGCCTAAAAATACCGTCAGAGGGGGAAAATCCCGTCGAGGTCGTACCTTGGCTCCTTTATCGGAGCGCCTTGCCATTGTGCGGGACTACCCGCGCTTTGGGTCCTCGGCCCTTACAGGGATCCTCCGCTGACGTAACCTAATCCGAAAATAAAGTGGGGCGGAAATCCGAAAGGGTTTCCGCCCTTTTCAATTGGTGGCGGTGGCGACGTCAGCACAGGAGGGTTTGAATGAGATGATTAGCGTCGTGGACGTAGCTGCCGCCAAAGAGGTTGGCGTGATTGAGGATGTGGTAGAGCTGATAGAGCGGACGCCGATGAGCGGCGCCTGGTGGCAGCGGCCATGAGGCCTTGTAGGCCTCAAAGAAGGCTTCCGGGAAGCCGCCGAAGAGGCGGGCCATGGCAAGGTCGCACTCCCGGTCGGCGAAGTGGACGGCGGGGTCAAATAGGACCGGAAGCCCGGCCGAAAAGGCGACGTTTCCCGCCCAAAGATCCCCATGAATGAGGGAGGGCGCGGGAGCGTGCTCTCCAAGAAGGTGGGGGAGGTGGTGGAGGAGCTTTTGGGCGTCGCGGAGGGGGAGTCCGTTGTCGGCGGCTAGTTTGAATTGCGGGGCAAGGCGGCCGTCGCGGAAGAAATCCATCCAGTTGGTCTGGCAGTGGTTGAGCTGCGGAGAGGCGCCGATCCAGTTATCCCGGTGCCAGCCAAAGGTCGGGGCAGTGTGCCGGTGGAGGGCGGCGAGCTGCTGGCCCATGAGGGCCCAGTCCGATGGATTTCGATCAAAGACGATATATTCCATGACGAGGAAGGCGTCTTGTCCGATGGCATCCTCGAGGAGCGGAGTGGGGACGCGGATGGTCCCGGTACCAGCGATGGCCTTGAGGCCCTCCGCTTCGCAGGCGAAGGCATCGCGGTGCGCGAGCCGATTGGATTTAACAAAGACCTGCCGGCCGTCCTGGGCGTGGAGGACGTGTGCCTGATGGATGCAGCCGCCGCTGACCGGCTCGGTGCGGGCGAGGAGGAAACCGGTGCCGGTGGCGGCGCTGATCGCCGCGGCCAGTTCGTTCCAATCCATGGACATGGTTTATGGAATAAGGATTGCCCAGCGTGGGCGCAAGGCTAAGACAAGGCGCATGAGAGCTGTTATTCTGGCGTTGGTGTTGGTGGGGCTGGCGGTTCGTGCGGTGGCGGCCCGCGAATTCACGGTCCTCGTCTACAATGTTGAAAACCTCTTCGATGTGGACGGGGTGGCTGCCTATGAGCAGTTCAGGCAGGCTCCCGATGGCGATTACGGGGTGGGGCCGCTATTGGTGAAGCTCGAAAACATCCGCCAGACCCTGGCGGCCTTTGGCGAATCCGGGCCAGAGGTGATCCTTTTTCAGGAATTTGAACTCGACCGGACGCCCTTTGAGACCCCGCGGGCGGAGGACTTTCTGCGGGAGACCCGTGGACGCAGTCTGGAGCAGTTGTTGACCCGGGAGCGCGGATTCGAGAGCCTGCCGGCGGAGCTCCTGCTGCTAAAGCATCTCGATGATCACGGGATGGGCGGGTATCAGATCGCGCAGCCCGACCCCTTTCGATCCGAGAGCCATCCCGCGCACAAGAATGTCGTCTTCAGTCGGTTTCCGATCGAGTTCACGCGTCAACGCCCCTCGCACGATGCCCGGGATCTTCTGGTGGTCGGGCTGAACGTTGAAGGGCGGCGGTTGATTGTTTTGAATAATCATTGGAAGAGCGGGGCCTCGAGTGCGGAGACGGAGCCGACCCGTGTCCAGAATGCGCGGGTGGTGCGGGCGGAGCTCGACGCGATTCTTCTGGAGGACCCTGATGCGGATGTCCTCATCGGGGGCGATTTGAATTGTTACTACAATCACTCCGCCAGCTTTCCGCGTCTGGCGGTGACCGGCATCAACGATATCCTTGGGGCCGATGGCAATGAGGCCCGGATGCTGGAGGAGGACTCGCGCCACCTCTACAATCTGTGGTTTGAGGTGCCGGCGGCGGAGCGTGGCTCGGAGGTCTGGCAGGGGTACTGGGGCACCCTTATGCAGATCATCCTGACCCCCGGGCTGTACGATCGCGAAGGAATCCAGTATGTGGACAACAGTTTTGGCCGACTGGTGTTGGCTGGGAAGAATGTCGATTCCCGATGGGGTCGACCCCTGTCGTGGACCAACTACGGGGGCGGGAGTGGGTTTTCCGATCATTTACCGATCTATGCCCGTTTCCGCGTTGTGGAGGCGGATGAGGCGGGACCGATGTCCGTGGATCGACCCACCAATGAGGCCTTCAGCGCGGAGCGTCCCCGGGTGGAACTGGAGCGTTTTGAGCGCCGGACGGTGCCGCCGGCCACGGTCCTGGGGGCCCTTTCTCCCGCGGAGCGCGCGGAGCGGATGGGCGAGCTCTTCCTGGTGGAGGGGACCCTTGTGGGAAGCCGTCCTGCCCGTTTGCGCTTTGGTGATCTCGAGTTGGAGGTCTATTCCCCGGTGCGCGAGTTGCGCGATCGCCTTGGCCGGCTTCAGGCCGGGCAGACAGTGCGGTTTTTTGCGGATCTCGGGGACTGGCGTGGCCAGTTGCAGTTTGTCATTCGCGACCCCAG
>JBEAQI010000203.1:0-5466 GCA_041163965.1 Verrucomicrobiota bacterium
AACATGCCCGTCAAAAAATCCTCCAAAAAATCAGGCGCTACGCCATCCACCGCCAAAGCCGCCAAGCCCGCCGCCGCCAAGCCCGCCGCCGCCAAGAATGCCGCGAAGCCCGCTTCCGCCAAGCCCGCCGCCGCGAAGCCCGCCGCCGCGAAGAATGCCGCCAAGCCCGCTTCCGCCAAGCCCGCCGCCGCAAAGCCCACTTCCGCGAAGAATGCCGCCGGGAAGGTGGTCAAGAAGGTCGCCAGCAAAGCGCCTATCGCGGCCGCTCCGACAAAGCGGCCGGCGACATCCGCCAAGAAATCCGCTTCCAAAGCGACGGGCAAAAAAGCGGCCCCCGCCAAAGCCAACAGCGGCACCACCAGCACCAACGGAAAGGCGGGCAGCGCACGTCCCGTTAGAACTTCAGCCGGCCACAAACGGCAGGCCTCCCGCCTACCGAAGGCCCCCAAGCGCACCAAATCCCAAGCCGTCCGTTCCAGCTACATTCTCTTTACCATTCAAGATGCCCGAGAAATCATCCAGAAACGGCTGAAGGAAGAGTCAGTCACCGCTCCCAAGAAAATCAAATCGGTCAAGGCGGCGAAGGCCAAACCGGAGCCGGTCAAGGTGCTGGAGCCCCCGCGGCAGGCTAGTCGGCACGGCGCCGCTTCGCTCGAGGATATCCTGGGACTAGCCTCCACCAGCAGGACCGCTCAGGAACAAAAGGTCCCAAAAAAGTTTCAGAAATATCATCGTCTCTTGCTGGAATTGCGGGACGAAGTACGCGCCGAGCTGAATCTGCATTCCAACGATACCCTGAAGCGCTCGTCCAAGGACGATGCCGGCGATATCGCCATCTCCGTGGACGCCGGAACCGACAACTTCGACCGCGACTTCGCCCTGAGCCTGCTTTCCAGTGAGCAGGATGCCCTCAACGAGATCGAAGCCGCCATCCAACGTATCTACAACGGTACTTACGGAATTTGCGAGGAAACCGGTGAACCGATCAGCGACGAGCGCCTCGAGGCTGTTCCATTTACCCGCTTCTCCGTCGAAGGCCAGAAGGCTTACGAGGCCAACGCCCGTCGGCGGGTTAGCCGGGCCGGCGCCTTCCTCAATGAAGACAATGGGGAAAAAATCACCTTCGGAGAGGACGATGGGGACAGCTGAAGCCACAGGCACCCGCCTAATGGCTTACCGCCTGTTCTGGATCTGCTTCGCAACGGTTCTCGTCGCCGATCAACTCAGCAAGATCGCCATCGTCGAATGGTCCGGCTTTCAGCAGGGGCTATATCCACCCTTTGATGGATTGCCAATCATTCCTGGTTACTTTAATCTCGTCTACGCCATCAATTACGGTGCGGCATGGGGGATGTTTGCGGGCTTGTCCTGGTTGCTCATCAGCCTCGCCTTCGCCGTCCTCATCTTTATCTGGTTTTTCCGAAATTCCCTCGAACTGAAGCACCCTCGCCTCCAAGTCTGCTTCGGCTTGATGTGCGCAGGCATCGTCGGCAACACCATCGACCGCATTTCCAGAGGCCACGTCGTCGATTTTCTCGATGTCCACCTCCAGTTCTACCGCTGGCCAACCTTCAATTTTGCCGACAGTGCCATCGTCGTTGGCACCCTCTTCTACCTGCTCCTGCAATTCAAACCGGCCCGCGCTTAAAGATTTGCCGACTCGCCCGGACTCTGTTGCTTTTCTTCCAATGAAGCGCTCTTCGCTGGCTCTCCTGGCTCTCTTATTTCTACAAATCCTTAGCCTCCCCCTCGAGGCCACTCTTGCGGCAAACACCTCCTCCACAAACTTTGCGGAGCTTGTGACGGAAATCGAGTACTTGCGAAAAAAGGGTCTGTATCCCGAGGCCATCTCAAAGGCCCGCCAGTGCCTCGCTCTCGCCGAGGATCAGGATGCCCCCCATTGGATCACAGAATCGCTCTACCAAATCGCGATCCTTTTCTACCTTCAAGACGACTATGAGGAGTCGGTGGCCTATCTGGAAATCGCCCTGTCCACCGTCCGATTGCAGGGCGACGTTGATAAAGAAGCGGACTTACTCAATCTCCAAGGAAATCTTTACTGGAAACTGGGCCAATTTGAACGAGCTTTGAGCACATTGGAGCAGGCCCTGTCCCTGTTTCGTTCGATCGGGAGGACCGTCAGCATGGCCAGTGCTGCCAACAACATCGGAAATGTGCGGGCCTCCTCCAATCAGCACCTCAAGGCCCTCGAGTCATTTCAGCAGGGATTGGAATGGGTCAACCAACTGCCGCCCGCAGAAGGGCTGCGGATGCGGGCCTCCCTCCTGAGCAATATTGGGGAATCGCTCGCGGCTCTCGGCCGATTCGACGAGGCCGAACCGTATCTGCTAAGTTCCTTGGAGGTGGAACTGGAGCTGAATGAACCTCGGGACCTCGCCTTTTCCTACACCTGTCTGGGAAGCCTTTACGCCGCCATTGGCGACCCCATGCGGTCCAGAGCCTACCATGAAAACGCGCTGGAGATTCAGTTGAAGTTGGAGGATCAGTGGGCCTCCACCATCACCCGCCTCCGCCTTGCCGAGGCCCTTCTCGCCAACAGCCAACCGGACTTGGCCTTGGGCGTTCTCACCGAGGGGTTCGATGCCGCCAAGGCCCTGCGCTCCGACTCCATGCTCCAGGAATATACAAACCTCTTGCGGATTGCTCATTCCAGTACGGGCAATGACGCCGTCGCCGCCTACTATGCGGATCTTTCGGGCTGGTTCGGCAAGCGACACGAAGCGCGCAACGGGGCCGTTACTACCGCCCTACCGTCATCCGAAGCCCCCTCGGCCACCAGTCCCACGACAAATGCCGCCCTCATTCGTTGGGCCACGATCAGCATCCTCCTGATCGTGATTGTCCTCCTCTTTGTCGAGAATGGCCGGCTCCGCCGCCTCGACCGGTCCCTTCACTGACCCGCGCCACATCGTAGCCCTCAGACTGGGAGTCCGCGCATCCCTGCGCTTAGACCATGCTGGGAATGGGCCGCTCGGGGTCAGTTGGGCTGTCGTAATCCACTCCTTCCAGCCCGAAGCCGAACAGCCGGAGGAAATTCTCCTGATAGCCGGAGAAGTCGGTGAGGGAATCGATGGTCTCCGTGGCTACCGACGGCCACAGAACCTTGACCTTTTCCTGAATGTCGGGGCGCATCTCCCAGTCATCCATCCGTACCCGACCTTCGTCATCCAAATCAAGCGCTCCCGCGTAAATGCGGGTTCGGAAGAGGCGGTCAATCTGCTCAATACAATCTTCGTGCAGCCCGGTCTCCTTCATCACCTTGAACAAGATCGAAATGTAGAGGGGAACGACCGGCAGGGCGCTGCTGGCTTGAGTAACAACGGCCTTGTTGATGGAAACCATGGCACGGCCACCGACCTTTGCCATGCGCTCGTTGAGGGCATGCGCGGTCTCGCGCAGATGCACTTTGGCGGTTCCAATGGTCCCGTGATGGTAGACCGGCCATGTCACCTCGGGCCCAACGTAGTCGTAGGCCATCGTCAAACACTTGTCCGCGATCAGCCCCGCCTCGTCCAGCTGCGTGATCCAGCGCTCCCAGTCCTCCCCGCCCATGACTTTAACGGTGGCCTCCACCTCGTCCTCGGTTGCGGGTTCGATCGTCACAGGGAAAATGCTCTTGCGGTCGGTGTCGAGGTTGTTGGCTTCGAAAGGAGCCCCGATCGGCTTCAACACGCTCTTGAAGGTCTCGCCGGAAACCGGATCGGTCCGGCGGGGCGAAGCAAGGCTGTAAATGATGAGATCAAGGGGTCCCATTTTGTCACGGATGTCGGAGATGGCCTGGGCCTTGATTTCATCCGAAAAGGCATCTCCGTTTAGGGACCATGCCTCAATACCCTCTGCGGCTGCCGCCTCCTCAAAGGCAACCGTGTTGTACCAACCGGCGGAGGCCGGCTTGCCGTTGCCGGCGGGTCGTTCGAAAAAGACCCCATAAGTGCGGGCCCCGGCCCCAAAGGCAGCGGCTATGCGGGAGGCCAACCCATAGCCGGTCGAAGCCCCGATGATAAGGACATTCCGCGGCCCGTTCGAAATGGGTCCGGACCGGCGCACCACCTCAATCTGCTGCTCGATGTGCTTGGCACACCCCTCGGGATGCGCGGTGATACAAACAAACCCCCGGATCTTTGGCTTGATAATCATCATAACTACCGTTTCACCAAACGAGGCTTGTCTGTGTCCGCAACGCCAAAATGTGCCATCCTCTCCGTCTTTGCGATCTGCCCCGCTTGTGTTACAGGATGACCAGACAGTGCTCTCGCCGCTTGTTTTTTGATTCGGGCTTTTCAGTGGCGCTGGATTGTGCTCACCTAAACGACCGAATCTCTAGACCAGGACCTTACCCATGGAACACAGCCGACACCGCCTTACCCTGCAAATTCTCCTCGCTATGGCCATCGGGGTTCTCTTTGGACTCGGAGTGCGCTGGCTCCAGCTCTCCGTGGAGTCTCCCCTCGACACCCGCCTCGAGGCCCTCCTCACCAACGGCCTGCTGCAGTTTGTCGGCAAGGCCTTTCTGGCGCTTTTGAAGGTCCTGGTCGTTCCGCTGGTTTTCGTCTCGTTGGTCTGCGGGACCGCCGCCCTCAGCGATATTCGGCGCATCGGCCGCATCGGTATTTTCACCATTGGACTCTATCTGATGACCACCGCGCTGGCGATCAGCGCCGCGCTCCTTGCCGCTGTCCTGATCGGCCCCGGAAAGGGCTTTGGGCTGACCGCCGCGGAAGCCTTTCAAGCCGTCCAAGCCCCCTCCCTCACGGAGGTCCTGATCGGGATTTTCCCGGATAATATCGTCTCCGCCATGGCCAGCGGCAATATGCTGCAGCTGATCGTGTTTTCGATTCTCTTCGGCCTCGCGCTGGCACTCTCCGGTAAGGCCGGGCAGCGGCTCCTTGCTATTTTCGAGGACCTCAACGCGGTGATCATGTCCCTCGTCTGGATTATCATGCGCCTTGCCCCGCTCGGCGTCTTCGCGCTCATCGCGCGCACCTTTGCCACGCAGGGATTTGAAGCCTTCGCGCCCCTCCTAAAATATGTCCTGATCGTGCTCGGGGTCCTTTTCCTCCATGCCCTTGTCACTTATCCGTTGATCCTGAAGCTCTTTTCCGGACTGCCGATCCGCCCTTTCTTGAGCAAGATGCGGGAGGTCCAGATCTTTGCCTTTTCCACGGCCAGCTCAAACGCCACGATTCCGGTTTCACTGCGGATTGTGGAAAAGCAACTCGGCGTGAACAACAGCGTGGCCTCCTTTTCGGTGCCATTGGGGGCCACCATCAACATGGATGGGACCGCCATTATGCAGGGCGTGGCCACTGTCTTCATTGCCCAGGCCTACGGGTTGGGGCTGGACTTGACGGATTACCTGATGGTCATTGCCACCGCCACCCTGGCCTCGATCGGCACAGCGGGCGTACCGGGAGTCGGGTTGGTCATGCTCAGCATGGTTCTTGC
>JBEAQI010000204.1:0-2758 GCA_041163965.1 Verrucomicrobiota bacterium
ATCCCACTTGCAGCCCGAGGTTTCGCTTGGAATTGAGAAATTTCGTGTAATTCAGCTCCCATCCCAAGGACCCACTGCTCCGCCCACTGAACGATTCCAAGGGGTCATTCTGCGAGGCATACCGGTGGAAAATCAGCACGGAGGGGTCGTTGGGGTCCACCTGCGAGGCGTTTCGATATCCAAAGTTCGAGCTGGCCGCCGTGTTTGGGGAGGGAATGCGGTCAGTCCCCTCGGCTCCGCCGTCCACCAGGGAAGCCTGAATATAATCCTGGCTGATGTAGCCGTCTTCATACGCAATGAGCCGCTCCGTCCCGAGAAATATATTGCCCTCGGACTCGTATTGGTCGCGCAGGGGAATGCTCCCTAATCCACTGAAGGAAACATCAGGCTGGATGAGGTAGCGTAGGCGCAACTCAAAGGAAACGTTCTTGGTGGGCGGGGGAGGCGGCACATAACGGGGGGACTGGCCGTGACCCACGGTGGCCGACGCGAGTATTGCCATGGCCCCTCCGCAGAGGACCACTGTTGTTTTGAGGCGATTCGTTTTGCTACCCATGGCGTCTGAAAGGGCATCTCATGAACGGCCCTTCGGCCTGTCAAACACAATGCCAACCTGCAGTTCCCCTCTTTTTCTTTTGCAGTCCCTTCAAATTGGGCAATCCTCTGGCCCACGCTATGATTGAGTGGCAACTCATTTTCACAATCAGCCTGCTTGTGGCGGCCCTCGCCAGCTTTATCTGGGAACGGGTCTCTGTCGATGTCACCGCGATCATCGTCTTCGGGGTCCTGTTGCTGGCAAGCGCCCTTCCGTTCCGCGGCTCCCTGCCCACCACCGGCCAGCTCCTGGAAGTCTTTTCCAATCCCGCCCCCCTGGCCATCGCCGCCCTCTTTATCATGAGTTCGGCCCTCGAAAAATGCGGCCTCATTGACCAACTGGCGCGCTCCATGGACTACCTGAGCCGCCTCGGCTACCACGGCCTGCTCATCGCAATGATCCTTCTCGTGGCCTTTATCTCGGCCTTCATCAACAATACCCCCGTGGTCGTCATTTTTCTGCCGGTTATCCTCAGCCTCTCGCGAAAAGTCGGCACCCCCGCCTCGAAGCTGCTCATCCCGCTGAGCTATGCCTCCATCTTTGGTGGGGTCTGCACCCTCGTCGGCACCAGCACCAATATCCTCGCCAGCGGACTCATCGAGGAAGCCGGCTATGCCCCGATCTCCATGTTTGAACTGAGCAAAATCGGGATTCCTCTGCTCTTTATTGGCACCCTCTACCTCGCCCTCTTCGCTCACCGCAACCTGCCCGTGCGGGAATCCCTGACCTCCATTCTCTCGGATGAAGAGCGTAAGGAATTCTTCACGGAGGCCTTTATCCGGCCCAATAGCAGCCTCATCGGCAAATCTTTCAAGGGAAGCGATCTGCAACGGGCCAAAGGGCTGCGGCTCCTCGAAATCATCCGCGGCGGCGTCGCCGTCACCGGCTCCATTGTCGACAGCCCGCTGGCCGCCGGAGACCGCCTCGTCCTCGCCTGCCGTCCAAGCGGATTTGTTCAGGCTCGCTCCGTGGAAGGCCTGCGCCTCGCCGCTGAGGAAAGGGAAGGCCTCGAGACCATTTCCGCACACGAGGGCTCCATCGTCGAGGGCGTCATCGGCCCGCGCTCATCCATTATCGGTAAAACCATCACCGAACTGAACTTCCGCCAACGCTTTCGCATGATCCTCCTCGCGATCCACCGGCGCGGCATCAATATGAGGGACCGGATTGACACCCTGCCCCTTGAGGAGGGGGACACCATCCTCATGATGGGCACCGATTCAGCCCGGGAACAAATCCGCCACGGCGAGGATATTCTCCTCCTCGACCGCCCGCATACCCCCTCCCAGGACTTTCGTCAAAAGGCCCCCATTGTCCTCATTGCCATGCTCGCCATCGTCGGCGCGGTTTCGCTCAACCTGCTGTCGATAACGGTAGCCGCCATCCTTGGGGTCGGAGTGGTGCTCGTCACCGGCGTCCTCCGACCCAAAGAAGCCTATGGCAGCGTCGATTGGAGCATCCTCATCCTGATCTACGGGATGCTCGGCCTCGGCACAGCCATGGAAACCACGGGGGCCTCCTCGCACATTGCGGGCCTGATCACGCAAATGCCGCGCATGGGCCTCTCGGATACAACTTACCTCATTCTGATGCTGGCCTGTGTCTACCTCACCACCACCATCCTGACCGAGGTCCTTTCCAATAACGCCACCATCGTCATCATGGTCCCAATCGCTATCCAGCTAGGGCTATCCCTCGGCGTGGACCCGCGGCCATTTGTCATCGCCGCCTGCGTCGCCAGCTCGGCCAGCTTTTCCACCCCCATTGGATACCAGACCAATACCTATGTCTACTCGGTCGGGGGATACCGGTTCGCCGATTTTGCACGGCTTGGCATCCCGCTCAATGCGCTCTACCTCATCGGCACCGTCACCATCATTCCTCTCGTTTGGAGCTTCTGAGCCATGCCGGAGCTGGCTGAAGTCTATTTCTACGCGCATCAATGGACCCCTGCCCTCGGGGACAAAATTATCCGCCTTCATTCGCACCCGCAAACCCGCCTCTACCGGGACTGCCCTGCCACCGCACTGGAGGTGCTCAAAAATCGCCACCTCACCACCATCCAGACACATGGAAAGCAGATGGCCTTCGGCTTCGATGACGACCACTGGCTGGTCCTTCACCTGGGTATGGCCGGCAAACTATACGCCGGCCCGCCGGAAT
>JBEAQI010000205.1:0-8303 GCA_041163965.1 Verrucomicrobiota bacterium
TCAGGCTCTGAAGTGGAGGAGGCGCAGCAGGTCGGGGATGTTTTCCTCGCGAGTGATGACGATGACGCGGTCGCCGGCGAGGATCCGCGCTTCGGCCCCCGGCACTTTGACTTCTGCCTTGTGCAGGTGCGCTACCAATACGGCGTGTTTGGGCCAACCCACGTCACGCAGAATCTGCCCTGCGCAGGGGCTCCCATCCGCGACTTGAATTTCGATAATGCGGGCCTGTTGGTGAGAAAACTTGAATAGCTCGATATAGGGTTTTGCGGAGATGTAGCGTTGCACTTCCTGAGCGGTGATCCGCCTTGGGGAGATCATCGTTTCAATATTGAGGGCGGAGCGCAGGTTATAGAGCAGTTCCTCGTAGTCGCTTTTGTTGATGATGGTCTGGACGTGGCGTGCCCCCAGCTTGGCGGCCTGGATGCAGGTCATGACATTGCGCTCGTCATCGCTGGTGGAGGCGACAAAGAAATCGGCGTTTCCGATCTGTTCCTCCTCCAATAGGCGCAGGGAGGTGGCATCGCCGTTGATGAAAGTGACCTCCTTGAATCGTTCGGCGAGGCGGCGGCACTTCTGGGCGTCCATTTCGATGACCCGCACGTTGAAGCGCGGTTGGTTCAGGAGGCGGATGAGGGCCACCGCGGTCTCGCTGCCGCCGAAAATGACAATCCTGATCATGGTATCGGCGAGGTCCGGATCCAGATTGGAGCGCAGTTTCTGCAATTCACCAGGGGGGCCGAAAACGGTGACGAGGTCGTGCGGCAGGAGACGGGTGTCGGCATGCGGAATGTCCTCTTCTCCATCCCGTTCGTAGTATCCAAACTTCACCTCCGGATGCAGTTTGAGCTCGCGGAGGGCCTTGCCTTGCCAGCGGGCGCGTGGGTCAACGCGGATCCGTTGGGCCTCAATGGCTCCGCGGGCGAAGTTTTCCACGGCGATCCGGGCTGGGTTGCGGATGGACTTGGCCAATTCCGCTGCACACAAGCCCTCCGGATTGAGCATCAAGTCGATGCCAAAGTGCAGTGGATAGTTGATGCTTGAGGTGTCGATGAAGGTTTGATCATGGATACGGCTGATCACCTTCCCCGCTCCCAGCACGTGGGCGATGGAGCAGGCGGTGAGGTTGACCTCGTCGATGGAGGTCATGGCCAGAAAGTAATCACAGCCATCGAACATGGCCTGTTTGAGGACCGCGGCGCTGCTCCCACTCCCAATGACAACCCGGACGTTACTTTCCTCCTCGACGAGGGCGGCCTTGGTGGGATCCTGCTCAATCACGGTGACGTCTTGCCCGTCCGCCCCCAGGACCTGACTCAGATGGAGGCCGACTTCTCCGGCACCAATGATGACCACTTTCATATCATTCCCGACGGAACGGCGGGGGTTTAGTTTGACTGAATGGCCTGAGATGGTCAGGCATTTTCCTCATCGACTTCAATAATCTTGTTGATGCCGATCAGCGTATCCTTGTCAGCGAGATTGATGAGGCGCACGCCTTGGGTGGTGCGGCCAATGACGCGCACTTCATTGACGCGGGTCCGGACAGCCTGGCCCCCATTGGAGAGGAGCATGATCTCGTCGTCGTCGTGAACGCTGAGGGCGCCGGTGACGCCGGAGGTGCGCATCGCGATGATCCCGCTTCCTCCCCGTTTCTGCAGTCGGTACTCTTCGAAGGAGGTGCGCTTACCCTGGCCATTCTGACCGGCGATCAGGAGCGTCGCCGAATTATCGACGACCTCGATGGTGACGACGTAATCATCCTTCCCTTTGAGGGTGATGCCTTTGACCCCCCGGGTGGGGCGGCCCTGATCGCGGAGATCGGTTTCCTTGAAGCGGATCGACATCCCTTTGCGGGTGATCATGCAGAGATCATCATCACCGGTGGTCAGTTTGACCCCGATGAGGCTGTCGTCATCGTCGATATTGATACCGATGATGCCACCGCGGCGGAAGTTCCGGTATTCGCTGAGATTGGTCTTTTTGACAATGCCCTTGCGGGTGGCCATGACGAGGTGGAGGCTTTCGTCAAAGGCCTTCACGGGAATCATGGCGGCGATGGTCTCGTCCTTTTGTAATTGGAGGACGTTGGCCACGCTTCGGCCTTTTGAGATCCGAGAGCCCTCCGGAATATCGAACACTTTTTCCACATAGACCCGACCGTTGTTCATGAAGAACATCATGTAGTCATGGGTGCTGGCGGTGAAGAGTCGCTCAATAAAGTCTTCCTCATGGGTGGAGGCGCCGATAACGCCCTTGCCGCCGCGGCGTTGGGAGCGAAAGCTGCTTACCGGAGTCCGCTTGATGAAGCCTTTGTGGGTGACGGTGATGCAGCAGCCTTCGTTGACGATGAGGTCTTCCATGCGAAATTCACCTTCCGCCGGGAGTACCTGAGTGGTACGCGGGGTGGCGTATTTTCCCCGCATGTCGCCCAATTCGTCCTTGATGACGGAGAGCAAGCGGTTCTCGTTCTCGAGGATTTCGGTCAGATCTTGAATGAGGGCGAGCAGTTCGAGGTATTCCGCTTCGATCTTTTCCCGTTCCAGGCCCGTCAATTGGTAGAGACGCATTTCGAGAATGGCGTCAGCCTGTTTAAGGGAGAGCGGGTATTTTTCCATGAGGCGGATTTTGGCCTCATCGCGGTTTTTACTGGACCGGATAATGCGGACGAAGTCATCGAGGTTATCGAGGGCGATCTTGAGGCCCTCAAGGATATGGGCACGGGCCTCGGCTTTGGCCTTGCGGAACTCGGTCCGGCGGCGGACGACCTCGCGGCGGTGCTCGATGTAGACCTCGAGCATCTCCTTCATATTCATCTCCTTGGGCCGCCGATCGACGAGTGCGAGCATGATGACCCCAAAGGAGGATTCGAGTGGGGTGTGCTTGAAAAGTTTGTTGACGATGACGCGCGGAATCTCGCCCCGTTTGAGTTCGATAACGACGCGGGTGTTTTCATCCGATTCATCGCGCAGGTCACTGATGCCCTCAATGACTTTGGTCTGGACTAGTTCAGCAATGCGGGTGACCAGCGAGGCCCGGTTCACGTTGTAGGGGATTTCCGTGATGACCAGTTGCTCTTTGCCCTGCTTGAGCTCTTCGGTGTGGATGGTTCCCCGCATACGGACAATGCCGCGGCCGGTGCGGATGTATTTGTCAATGCCATCCGTTCCCAAGATGGAGCCTCCGGAGGGGAAGTCAGGCCCCTTGATGTAGGTGGCCAATTCCTCTATGTCCATGTTGGGATTATCGATGAGGGCGCACGCCCCATCGATCAGCTCACCCAGATTGTGGGGAGGGATGTTGGTGGTCATGCCCACCGCGATACCGGTTGAGCCGTTCATGAGAAGCCCCGGCAAAGCCGCCGGCATGACGCTTGGCTCGGTGGTGTCCTCCTTGTAATTTGGAACAAAATCGACCGTATTTTCGTCGATCTGCCGGATCAGTTCTTCCGCGGCGGCAGTGAGGCGACATTCGGTGTATCGGTAAGCGGCGGGCGGGTCTCCATCGACCGAGCCGAAGTTGCCCTGAGGATCCACCAGGGGGACCCGCATGACCCATTTTTGCGCCATTCGGACCAAGGTGTCGTAAACAGAGGCATCCCCATGGGGGTGATATTTGCCGAGCACTTCCCCCACCACGGCGGCGCACTTGTCGAAGGGCCGATTGTGTACCAATCCCTGGCGGATCATGGAATAGAGGATGCGGCGCTGGACGGGCTTGAGGCCGTCGCGCGCGTCAGGCAGGGCGCGACTAATGATCACCGACATCGAGTAGTCGATGTAGGCGCGCTCCATGACGTCGGTGATGTTGGATTGGAAAACTTTTTCGTGTTCGTTGTACATGGGAACAGGGTGGTCGGATTCTTACCGATTAAATATCGAGGTTGGTGGTATTGAGGGCGTTGTCTTCGATAAAGGCCCGCCGGGACGGAACATCATCCCCCATGAGCATGGTGAAGGTCTGTTCCGCTTTGGCGGCATCCTCGATATTGATTCGTAGCAGGCGCCGCGTTTCCGGATTCATAGTGGTCTCATAGAGCTGCTTGGGATTCATTTCTCCCAGACCCTTGTACCGTTGGATGGACAGTCCGCGGCGCCCGAGCTCACGGATCTTGGGCAAGAGGTCGAGAATGGACCAGAGCTCTATGCGATTTTCTTTTTCCGCGTTGCCCATATTTTCCACGAGGTGGTAGCGCGGTTTGTCGCCTGCGGTCCACGTATCGACCTCGAGGCCAAGGCGTGCTTGCTCCTTCAGGATTTTGGACATGGAGGCAGCCTCGAAAATCTCGTGGATACTGAGGCGCTGGTTGACCATGCGGCCGCCGTGTTCGACTTGGCGGACAATGACTTCGGCAAAGGCATCCTCAATCCCCTCGCTGGCGATGAATTTGACCCGCTCGGCCTCATTGGCGAGGAACCGGAAGGCTTCATCATTGCCGGTGCGAATGCGGACGATGTATTTCGGGAGCTTTTCCCCGTCATGCTGATCGAGAAAGAGGTCCAGGGGGCAGCCATAACGGGTGACGCCGTTGCCCAGCAGTTCGAGGCGGGCGAGAGACTCGACAATGCGGTCCACTTTGGCGGAGGGGAAATCGTTTTTATCGCGTAGACGCTGGAGAATGACATCTTCCGCACCCAGTTCGAGGAGGATTCGGTTCAATTGCTCGTCGTTATCGATGTATTGTTCGCGCCGCTTTCGCTTGATTTTGTAGAGCGGTGGCTGGGCGAGGTAAACGTAGCCTTTTTCAATGAGGCCGCGCATTTGCCGGTAGAGGAAGGTGAGGAGAAGGGTGGAGATGTGGGCGCCGTCGACATCGGCATCGCACATGATGATGACGCGGTGGTAGCGCGCCTTGTCCGGGTCGAAGGCCCCATCCCCCTCGTGGTCGCCTATACCGGTGCCCATAGCGGTGATGATGGTCCGGATTTCGTTGTTGTTGAGGACCTTGTCGATGCGGGCTTTCTCGACATTGATGAGTTTCCCACGGATTGGCAGGATGGCTTGGAAGCGTCGGTCCCGGCCTTGTTTGGCGGATCCGCCGGCGGAGTCCCCTTCGACGATAAAAATCTCGCAGAGGGTGGGATCTTTTTCTGAGCAGTCGGCGAGTTTTCCGGGCAGGCCTCCGGAGGCCATGACACTCTTCCGAACCGTTTCGCGGGCCTTGCGGGCGGCGTCCCGGGCCCTGGCCGCATTGAGGGCCTTGTCGATAATCCGCTTGGCCAGACCCGGGTTTGTTTCAAACTCGTATTTGAGCTTTTCGCCGACGATTTTCTGGACGATGCCGTCAACCTCGCCATTGGAGAGTTTGGTCTTGGTCTGACCTTCGAAGCGCGGTTCGGGCACTTTCACGGAGATAACGGCGGTGAGGCCTTCGCGCACATCATCGCCGGAGATGGAGGGGTCCTTGTCCTTAACGAGATTGTTTTGTTTGGCGTAGGTGTTGATGACCCGAGTTAGGGCGGTCCGAAAGCCGCTCAGGTGGGTACCCCCCTCGACATTATGAATTGAATTCGCGTAAGCGTAGATCTGGTCGTTGTAGCTATCGTTGTATTGCAGGGCGATATCGACCACAATTCGCGGTTTATCCTGTTCAGTGGCCTCTGCTTCGCCGGAAAAGGCGATTGGCGAAGGGTGGACGGGGGTTTTGCCCCGGTTGAGAAAAGTGACATACTCAGCGATGCCGTCCTTGAAGAGGAAAGTTTCGGTGCGGTTGGTGCGCTGGTCGTCGAGGGAGATTTGGATACCCGGATTAAGAAAGGCCAATTCCCGCAGACGTTTGGCGAGCAGGTCGTATTTGAATTCGCGGGTGGTGAGGAAGATTTCTGGATCCGGGAGCCAGCTGATTTTGGTCCCGGTTTTGGCGGTTTTGCCGATGACACTCATTTTCTGGGTGGTTTTGCCCCGACTGAAGGCCATATGGTGGACCTGTTTATCGCGGCTAACCTCGACTTCGAACCATTCTGAGACGGCGTTGACGCATTTGGCCCCGACGCCGTGGAGTCCTCCCGAGACCTGATAGGCGCCTTTTCCGAACTTACCACCGGCGTGGAGATTGGTCATGACCAGTTCCAAGGCGGGCATGTTGTGTTTGGGGTGCATGTCGACGGGAATTCCCCGGCCATCGTCCTCCACGGAGATGGAGCCGTCGCTATGGAGGCTGACTTTGATGGTGGAACAGTAGCCGGCGAGGGCCTCGTCGATGGAATTGTCAACGATCTCAAAAACGCAATGATGGAGGCCCCTTTCATTGGTGTCCCCGATGTACATGTCGGGGCGCTTGCGGACCCCTTCCAGCCCTTCCAGTTTTTCTATTTTTGAGGAATCGTAAACGTCGTCGGTAGGAATGTTCTTAGCCATTGATTATGAATAAATTAAATCTGTCGTGGAAAGGGTTGAGAGAACGCTTTCAGCGCGTGTCTGGGGAAGCATCAAGTAAGGCCCGAAAGGGGGATTGTGGGCAAGCGAAATTTGCCTGTCGGACCGTGTTTGAGGGAGGAGGTGGAGCGTTCAAAGAGAGAGGAAGTTTTGCAGGAGCTGGAGGCCGTTTTCGGTAGCAAGCGATTCCGGGTGAAACTGGACACCGAAGATGGGAAATTCGCGGTGGCGCAGGCCCATGATTTCCCCTTCGGCGGTTTCTGCGGTGATGAGGAGCGAATCCGGAAAGGAGGCCCGCTCGACGAGGAGGGAGTGGTAGCGGGTGGCGAGGAAAGGGCTGGGAAGGCCCTTGAAGAGGTCCTGGCCGTGGTGGAAGATGGGGGATGTCTTGCCGTGCATGAGGCGGTCGGCGCGGACAATCTTTCCGCCGAAGAATTGCCCGATGCACTGATGGCCGAGGCAGACGCCGAAGAGGGGGATTCCGGTGCGTGCAAAGGCCTCTATCAGTCCGAGGCTATGCCCCGCCTCATTGGGGCTGCAGGGGCCTGGGGAGATGAGGACCCGCTCCGGCTTCAGAGCCAGCGCTTCGGCGGGGGAAAGTTGGTCGTTGCGGTAGACTTTTTGCTCCACTCCCAGCTGACCAAAATATTGCACCAGATTGTAGGTGAAGGAGTCGAAATTATCCAGAACGAGCAGCATGGAGGGGAGAATCAGGGATGATCGCAGCTGGGTCAACTTCACAGATTCGGGCCAAAAAGAAAGCCCGGCCGGTTAAATGGAGGGACCGGCCGGGCTTATATGGGTGGGTTGGGAAAACAATTATTCCCCATCGCGACCGCGCCTTGGGGGGCGGCGGCGATCGGACTGATGGCGGCGCGGGCGGTCGCCGCGATCCTCACGGTGGCGGCTTTCAGCGGGCTCGGAGGCAGCCTTTTCCTTGGCGGCGGCCACTTTCTCGCTGATTTCATCCGCTTCACCATCCCGATCGGCGAGGGCGGCAGTGCGGCTGAGGCGGACGCGGCCCTTTTCGTCGATTCCGACGCATTTGACCCACATCCGGTCGCCCATGGAGCACACATCCTCGACGCGGTTGACGCGGAAGTCGGCCAGCTCCGAGACGTGGACGAGGCCTTCCTTTCCGGGAATACATTCGACGAAGCAGCCAAAATCTTTGATTCCGCGGACCGTCCCGTGGTAGAGACGGCCTTCCTCGATTTCGGCGGTAAGGGCCTTGATTTCCTCGATCGCCCTGTTCATGGCCTCGGCCCCGGTGGCGTAAATATTGATCCGTCCCGAGTTATCCTCATGGATATCGATCTCGGCGCCTGAGACTTCGCAAATGCGGCGGATTGTTTTGCCACCCGGCCCGATGATGAGACCGATTTTTTCAGGATCAATCTGGATCGTTTCAATGCGAGGTGCGTAGGGGCTGAGCTCCTCACGCGGTTCTTGGATGGTACCGCCCATGATGTCGAGAATCTTGAGGCGCAGCTCGCGGTTGCGCAGAACGGACTCTTTGGCGATATCATGAGGAATTCCAGCGATTTTCAGGTCGAGCTGAAATCCGGTGATGCCGTCGCGGGTACCACAGATTTTGAAGTCCATGTCGCCAAAGTGGTCTTCCGCCCCGATGATGTCAGAGAGGACAACATGTTTGGTGATCTTGTCGGAGGCGTCCTTCTGGGTGACGAGGCCAACGGAGATCCCGGCGACCATGGCGCTGATTGGAACCCCGGCATCCATGAGGGCAAGACAGCCGCCGCACACCGAGGCCATGGAGGTGGATCCGTTGGATTCCATGATTTCCGAAACCAAGCGAATGGTGTAGGGAAATTCGTCCTCGGAGGGAATAACCGGAAGGAGAGAACGTTCAGCGAGCGCGCCGTGGCCAATTTCCCGCCGGCCTGGACCCATTATCCGGCCCGTTTCCC
>JBEAQI010000206.1:0-8392 GCA_041163965.1 Verrucomicrobiota bacterium
TGAAACTTTTTCGGGACCTTTTGTTCCTGAGCGGTCCTGCTGGTGGAGGCTAAGCCCAGGATATCCTCGAGGGAAGCGGCGCCATGCCGACTAGCCTGCCGCGGGGGCTCCAGCACCTTGACCGGCTCCGGCTTGGCCTTGGCCGCCTTGACCGGTTTGATTTTTTTGGGAGCGGTGACGGACTCTTCCTTCAGCCGTTTCTGGATGATTTCTCGGGCATCTTGAATGGTAAAGAGAATGTAGCTGGAACGGACGGCCTGGGACTTGGTGTGCTTGGTGGTCTTCGGTGGGCGGGAGGGCTGCCGTTTGTGGCCGGCTGAAGTTCTAACGGGACGTGCGCTGCCCGCCTTTCCGTTGGTGCTCGCGGTGCTGCCCGCTTTGGTGGGGGCCGCTTTTTTGCCGGTCGCTTTGGAAGCGGATTTCTTGGCGGATTTCGCCGGCCGCTTTGTCGCAGCGGCCGAGGAAGGCGCTTTGCTGGCGACCTTCTTGACCACCTTCCCGGCGGCATTCTTCGCGGCGGCGGGCTTGGCGGCATTCTTCGCGGCGGCGGGCTTGGCGGCATTTTTCGCGGAAGCGGGCTTGGCGGCATTCTTCGCGGCGGCGGGCTTGGCGGAAGCGGGCTTGGCGGAAGCGGGCTTGGCGGCTTTGGCGGTGGATGGCGTAGCGCCTGATTTTTTGGAGGATTTTTTGACGGGCATGTTGGTGAATGAAAGACGTTAACCGAGCGAAAGAAGAGCGTCGGCGCAGCGGGGACAGACAGCTTGGTCCAAGGCGCTTCCGGAGATGGCTGGGACCACCCGCCAGCAGCGTGGGCAGGTTTCACCACTGGCCGGGACGGCCGTCAAGCGAATGTCGTCACTGGAATCGTCGATTTCCAGGGAGACCGCTGAAACGATGAATAATTCCGGCAGGTGGGGCAGATGCTGCTGCAGGACTTTGCGCAGCGGATGCGCGGTCGGACAGTGGAGGGAAATGGCCGCCTCAAGCGATTTGCCGATGATTTTGTCGACGCGAAGGGCCTCCATTTTTTCGTTCACGACGTCCCTTAGGTCCATGAGAAGGCCCACCTCATGGGCAATGGTCTCATTTTTCCAGTTGTCCGGAATGACGGGCCAGTCTTGGAGATGAATGGAATCGGGGTCCGTTGGCTGGGAGGAAAGGCCATTTGCCCATGCCTCATCACAGGTGTGCACCAGAATGGGAGCGAGCATACGGGTCAAGACCTGGACCTGGTGATGGATCACGGTCTGGGCGGAGCGGCGACCAAGGCCATCCCTGCGGGTGGTATAGAGCCGGTCTTTGAGAAAATCATGATAGCGGGCGGATAGCGTGACCGTGTAGAACCGGTTGATCAACTGGTAGACGCGGTGGAACTCATAGCGCTCGTAGGCCTGCGAAACGCTTTCGGCGAGCAGGGCGGTTTCGTGCAGGGCCCACTTGTCCAGCGGAAGAAGCGCGGCGATGGCGACGCCGTCCCTTTGCGGGTCAAAGTCGGCGAGGTTTCCCAACTGAAAGCGCAGGCTGTTGCGGATGGTCCTGTAGGCATCGGCGGTGGTCTGAACAATCTGAGGCGAAATGGCGACGTCGTTGCGGTAATCGGTACTGGCGACCCAGAGACGGAGAATATCGGCCCCAAACTTGTCGATCAGGGTGAGCGGGGAAATGACATTGCCCATTGATTTGGACATGGCCTTGCCCTGACCATCCAAGACGAATCCATGTGTCAATACCGACTTGAAAGGCGCTTTTCCGCGCGCCCCGACCGCGGTCAGGAGGGCGTGTTGGAACCACCCGCGGTGCTGGTCGCTTCCTTCCAGGTACAGATCGGCGGGGCTGTGGAGGCGCGGATCCTGCTCCAGCACCGCGACGTGCGAGGCCCCCGAGTCGAACCAGACATCCAGAATATCGAACTCCTTTTCAAAGTCTGCCGGATCCAATTCCGGCGGAAGGAAGGCCTCCAGCGGGAGGGCGTACCACGCATCTGTTCCCATCTCGCCGACCTTTTCAATGAAAGCCCGGATGACCTCCGGAAGCAGAACCGATTGCCCCGACTTCAGATCCCGCACAGAGGGGATCGGCACGCCCCAGTGCCGTTGGCGACTGATGCACCATTCCGGGCGCCTCTCCACCATGCCTCGGATGCGCTCGCGGCCCCATTCGGGGATCCAGGTGACAGCGCTGTCGATCAGTTGGAGAGCAGTTTCGCGGACGCCGCCCTCGGCCAAGGACATGAACCATTGCTCCGTGGCGCGAAAAATAATGGGCTGCTTACTCCGCCAGCTGTACGGGTATTCGTGTTCAATGTCCCGATGTCCGACCAGCAGGCTGCGCTCCCGGAGGCAGTCGACGATGGCGGGGTTGGCCTTGAAGACAAACTGACCCTCCATGGCTGGGAATTCGTCCGTGTAGCACCCACGGTCGTTTACCGGGCAAAAGACGGGCAGCCCATATGTCTGGCCAATTTGAAAGTCATCCGCTCCGTGTCCGGGAGCGGTATGGACGCACCCGGTTCCTTGTTCGAGCGTCACATGGTCACCCAGCATGACGAGGCTCTGCCGGTCATCGAAAATGGGATGGGCCGCGAGGGCCCGGTCGAAGGCCGTTGCCTTGAAAGTTCTGACAACGGTGGCCCCTTCCAATCCGCACGCTTCCATGAAGGATGCGGCCAGTTCTTTGGCGACGATATAATGCCGTCCATCCGGTAGGCGCAGGGCAACATAATCAAACTCCGGGTGCAGGCAAATCCCCATGTTGGCGGGCATTGTCCATGGAGTGGTGGTCCAGATGACAATGGCGACCTGCTTGAGATCATGGATCGGTTCAATTCCGGCCGGGTCGAGGAGGGGCATGGCCACGTAAATCGAGGGCGACCGGTGCGTGTGATATTCGATTTCCGCTTCGGCCAGCGCGGTGCGGAAGACGGGGTCCCAATGCACGGCCTTATGCCCTTTCCGGATCAAGCCCTTTTCAACCAGGGCCAGCAGCACCTTCAGGATGCCCTGCTCATAGACCGGATCGACCGTGGAGTAGGGATGCTCCCAATCGCCCATGATGCCGAGCCGCTTGAACTGCTGCCGTTGCTTGTCGATCCATCCGGCTGCATAGTCGTGACAGAGTTGCCGTAACTCCAACGGGTCCATGTCATGAATCTTGTCACCGATCTGCCGCAGGATCTGTTGCTCAATCGGAAGTCCGTGGCAATCCCAGCCGGGCACATAGGGAGCCTTGTGTCCGCGCATCGTTTTGTAGCGGATCACGACGTCCTTGAGGATTTTGTTAAGGGCGTGGCCCATGTGAATGTCCCCGTTGGCGTAGGGCGGGCCATCGTGCAAAATAAATGAGGGCCCCTCTGACCGCGCTTCGAGGATCGCATGGTAAAGATTCTCCTGATCCCATTTGGCGAATGTTTCCGGTTCGCGGGTGGAGAGGTTTCCACGCATCGGGAAGCTGGTTTCCGGCAGAGTCAGAGTGTCTTTTAGTTCAGTTGGCATGTTTCCGCTTCAGCCGATGGTTTGCAAGGGCTTGTGAATGCGGGGAAGATGGATAATGCCATGGGGGAGTCAAGCCCGCACGGACATTCGCGGTAGCGGCGCCAAGGCTACCCGCCTTCAAAAGAGCTGAAGGGCCCGAAGGCTTTCCACCGCCAACCAAAGGACCGCGATCGCGGACAGAATGAGCAGCATCAAAAAGAGCTTCCGGTGCAGCCGTTTGGTCTTCAGGTAGGGGTCGTTGTCGGTCTGCCAGAAATTGGTGCTGGAAAGGTGCGCAAAGAAGCCTGGCCGGAAGACGCCGCGGTAATGACGCCTGTCGAACCGGTACTGGGTTCGGCCCAGTCGCCTTTGCGCCCACCATATAAAAATCTTGCGCAGCATGGCACGACCGTAGAGCGCGAGCCCTTGAGCGCAAAAGAAAAATGCCGCAACAGCGCAAGGACGGGGCGGTTCAGGAGAGTAGGGTAATGAAATACCCCGCGGCGAGGGCGCTGCCGATGACCCCCGCCACATTGGGCCCCATGGCATGCATCAGCAGATAATTGCCCGGATCCGCCTTTTGCCCCTCGACCTGACTCACCCGCGCCGCCATCGGAACCGCGCTCACGCCGGCCGATCCAATCAATGGATTGATTTTTGCCTGGCTGAAAAGGTTCATGAACTTGGCCATGAGGACCCCGCTGGCGGTGGCAATGATAAAAGCCAGCACGCCCAGTAGCAGAATCCCCAATGTTTTCGGATCAAGAAAGGCGGAGGCTCCCATTTTTAGGCCCACCGCGAGTCCAAGGAAAATCGTGACGATGTTGATGATCTCATTTTGGGCGGCCTTTACCAAGCGCTCCGTGACCCCGTTTTCGCGCAAAAAATTCCCGATGAAGAGCATGGAGAGGAGCGGGGCGGCGGCAGGAATGAGGATGAGGCAAAATCCCATGACGATGACCGCAAATACCATCTTTTCCGTTCTGGAGACCTTGCGCAGGGATTTCATTCGGATCCGGCGTTCGGCCTTGGTGGTCAGCAGGCGCATCACCGGTGGTTGGATCACCGGCACGAGGGCCATGTAGGAGTAGGCCGCGACGGCAATGGCTCCCAGCAGATCCGGGGCGAGCTTATTGGCCACGAAAATGGAGGTGGGCCCATCCGCACCACCGATGATCCCGATGGCGGCGGCTTCCTGCAAGGTGAAGAAGCCCGAGCCCACCGCGGCGAAGAAGGTGGCGAAGATCCCGAATTGGGCGGCCGCTCCGAGGAGGAGCGTGCGTGGATTGGCGATCAGCGGGCCAAAGTCCGTCAAGGCCCCCACGCCCATAAAAATCAGGGGTGGAAAGATCTCCAACTTGACCCCTTGCTGGATGTAATAGAAGAGGCCGCCGGGCGCCCCATCGGTCGGCGGTTGCAATATGTAATCGTGCACGGGCAGGTTGGCCAATAAGGCACCCAAGCTGATCGGTACCAGCAACAAGGGCTCAAATCCTTTGACGATCGCCAGATAGAGAAGGAGTCCGATTATTCCCCACATGACGCCCATCTGCCAGGTGAGCTGTCCAAGGCCCGTTGATTGAAGAAGTTCGTTGAGGGAGTTCATGGGACGCGGGGTTAGACGATAACCAGCAGGAGCTGGCCTTCCTCGACCGAATCACCGGATTTCACTTTGATTGCCGAGACCGTGCCCTCCACGGTGGCCGAGACGACCGTGTTCATTTTCATCGCCTCGAGGGTGATGACCCGTTGGCCCGGTTTGACCTCGTTGCCGACCTCCACGTCGATGGAGACCACTTTTCCCGCCAGCGGGCTCAGCACGGCGCCTTCTCCGGCCGCTGGAGGGGGCGCTGCCTTGGCAGGAGTGGCCATGGCCTTAACGCTGTTGGCGCGGGCTGATGTCCGGGACGCGGGCGTCTCAGACGCGGCTGGGCCATCGTCGAGCAGTTCAGCCACGACCTCGTAGCTCTTCCCATTCAAGGTGATGCGGAATTGTTTTTTCATGAATAAATGGTTTCTAGCGGATGCGGTGGGAGGCAAAGTGCTCGCGGCGTCCTTCGCGGTTCCAGTCCTTGGCGTTGGAGCGGATCGAGACAATGCGGCCTTTGGGGCCAAGGAGACACATGATAACGGCGGTGATTGCGGCCACTTCCTCGTCGGTTGGCTCCGTCTCACGGATCCATCCACTGTCAACTGGCGCGCTTTCCGCGGTGGCCCGCGAAAAGAGCCGGCCGACCATGGCGGTGATGAACCACAGTACGGCCAATACTGCCAGAACAAGGAAAAAACCGGGTAAGTACTGAAGCGATTGCAGGAAGGCGCTCATAGGGCATTTCAGATTAGCAGGTGGGGGCGGAAAGGGCGACTCATTTTCACTTAAAGGGGAATGTTTCCATGCTTTTTGGGCGGGCGGGTTTCCCGTTTCGAGAGAAGGCTCCGCAGGCCCAGAGAGACTCTTGTGCGCGTCTGGGCCGGATCAATGACGTCCGTGATGAAGGCGTTGGCGGCGGCCTGATAGGGCGAGGCGAATTCATCCCGGTAGGCGGCGATCAGTTCCTGCCGCTTCTGGTCTGGATCGGCGGCCTCTTTGAGCTCTTTTCCGAAGACAATATTAACCGCTCCTTCCGCTCCCATCACCGCAATTTCTGCGGTGGGCCATGCAAAGACAAGGTCGGCGCCCAGATCGGCACTGCACATGGCGAGGTAGGCGCCCCCATAGGCCTTGCGCATGATCACGGTGATTTTCGGAACCGTGGCCGAGGCATAGGCGAAGAGCATCTTGGCCCCGTGCCGAATGATCCCCCGCCGCTCCTGTTCGAGGCCAGGCAGGAAGCCGGGCACATCCACGAGGTTGATGATCGGTACCGAGTAAATGTTGCAGACGCGGACGAAGCGGGCCGCCTTATCGGAGGCGTCAATGTCCAGGCAGCCCGCTTTCACCATGGGCTGGTTGGCGACGATCCCCACCACCGCGCCATCAATGCGCGCAAATCCGGTCACCACATTAGCCGCAAAATCGGGCATTATCTCAAAAAAGGTCCCCGCATCGACAAGCGTGTCGATGACCTCCTTCACGTCAAATGGCTGCTTGGGATCCGACGGAATGAGGGCATTGAAGCGCTCCAGACGGTCCAGACTGAGAACGTCCGTCAGTTGATGGGGGGCATCATCGATGTTGTTGGCGGGCAGGAAGCTGAGCAGCGCCTTGGCCAACTCGATGGCGTGGCGATCGTCCTCCGCGATCAGATGGATGTTGCCGCTGACGCTGGCGTGCGCATCAGCGGTGGCAAACTGCTCCAATTCCGCCTGTTCTCCGGTGGCCGCCTTGATCACCTGAGGGCCGCAGATGAACATGTTGGCATGCTCACGGGTCATGATGAGAAAATCCATCAGGGCGGGAGAGTAGGCCGCCCCACCGGCGCAGGGGCCGGCGATAATGGCAATCTGCGGGACCAGACCCGAGCATTGCACGTTGCGATAAAAGATTTCCCCGTAGCCGGACAGGGAGTCCACTCCCTCCTGAATGCGCGCGCCTCCGGAATCGTTGATGCCGATCACGGGTATCCCGGCTTTGATCGCGAAATCAATCAGCTCGCATACCTTGCGGGCGTGGATGCGCCCCAAGGCTCCACCGCCCACTGTGAAGTCATGGGCATAGGCCGCCACGGGACGCCCTTCAATGTAACCGGTACCCGTCACCACCCCGTCCCCCGGCATGGCCTTTTTGTCCATCCCGAAGCTCTTGCAGCTGTGCTGGGCGTGCATCCCGAATTCCTGGAAGGTGTCGCGGTCGAACAAGGTCAACAACCGGTCCCGCGCCGTCATCAACCCGCGCTCCCGCCGCTTGGCCAGCTTGTCCTCTCCACCACCGGCCATGGCCACCGCCTGCCGCCGCTCCAAATCCCGCAATAAGGCCGGATCAATGCTCATGTGTTTTTCCTCCCATTGGTGAACAAAATTCTGTCAACACCCCGTGGGTCGATTTGGGATGCAGAAAGGCCACCCACTTCTCACCAGCGCCTTCAAACGGCCGCTCGTGTATCAATCGCGCCCCTGCCCGCGCCGCCGTAGCCAATTGCGCCTCAATGTCGTCCGTCCCGAAGGCAATGTGGTGGATCCCTTCCCCGTTCTTATCGAGAAACTTTTGGATCGGACTCTCCGCCGTGGTCGGCATCAAGAGTTCCAAGTGTACCTCGCCAACCTTGAAAAAGGCCGTCCGCACCCCCTGCGAGGCCACCTCCTCCTGCCCCTCACAGGCCAACCCCAGCACCTCCTCGTAGTACCGGATCGCCGGCTCCAATGCCCTCACCGCTATTCCTATGTGATCGATCTTTTGTATCATCTGCTTTCCTGCTTGATCCTATCTTTCTACATCTTTTTCCTCAGAGGACTCAAGGAAAAAATTAATTTTGCTTAATAAAAATTCTTGTAATATTAGAAAAATTAATTGAAGGTGCGGGGTGTCGGGCGTTTCAAGGCGCCCTTCGCAAACAAGGTTTCAAAGAGGGGCAAAAGTAAAATGGAAAGAGGACAGGGAGAGCGGTTATTGGAGGAATTTCCTCCGCACACGTACGCGGATTGGCGGGAGGCCGCGGAGGCTTTATTGAAAGGGCGTGATTTTGAGAAGGCGCTGCGCACACGGACGACGGAGGGGATAGTGTTGGAGCCCCTGTACATGGGCGAGGTGGTGGAGCGGTTGGTGGCCGGGGTTCCTGGTTTGGGGAGTCGGGTGCGCGGGTCGCGGGTGAGTGGCTATCTGGAAAAAGGCTGGTTGGTCTCGCAGGAATTGAGTGCACCGACTCCCGAGGAGTTGAACGCGGTTGCGTTGGAGGCGCTGCAAGGTGGTCAAAACGAGCTGAACATCTGGCTGGATCTGCCGGGTCGTCGTGGCTTGGATGCGGAGCAGAAGGACCGTTCTGTCG
>JBEAQI010000207.1:0-5452 GCA_041163965.1 Verrucomicrobiota bacterium
CCCTTTGTTTATCGAATTGAGCGATTTGGAGGCTTGAGCAGCGCGAGGCGCGTTGTGCTTTTCTATTGGCTGTCGGTCTGCGGTCCGACACGTACATAGCTGCTGCGATTCTGCCGTCTCATTCGGCCGTGCACCGAGCCCTTGGCATCTTTGCTTGGGGGGACATGGTGATTTGAGTTAGTTTTGGCATGCCCTCTGCTTGATCGGAGGTGAGTTCAAAAGAACCTCACAATCACAACCCATTATCACAAAGAAGGTACAGCAAATGATCAAATCACGAAAACTAGCGACATGGGCAGTGGTGCCTGCGTTGATGGCTCTGATGGCGGCGAATCCGCTGATGGCCCAAGACGGCACCTACGAAGGCTTCATGGAAACGGCGGGATCCGCGTTTTTCACAGTCAGCAACTTATGGCTGCTCATAGCGGCGGGGCTGGTCTTCACGATGCACCTCGGTTTTGCGACCCTGGAGTCCGGGCTAACCCAATCCAAGAACACCGTTAACATTCTCTTCAAGAATGTGTTCATCATTTGCATGGGGGTGATGACATACGGTCTGTGGGGTTTCAATTCGATGTATCCCGCAGACAATTGGTTCTTTGGACTTGATGGGTTCTTTGCCCTTGGATCGCCGATCCCGAACAGCTTTGCGGATGCGGACGTTTTTGCGAAAATGACTGCGGAGTACAATAAAGGCTACACGTACTGGACGGACTTCATCTTCCAAGCGATGTTTGCGGCTACGGCGGCGACGATTGTTTCCGGCGCGGTGGCGGAGCGAATTAAGCTGGGCAGTTTCATGGTGGGAGCGACTTTGCTGGTCACATTTTTCTATCCAATCACTGGCAGTTGGCAGTGGGGCGGAGGCTGGTTGTTCGAGAGGAAGTGGGGAATAGAGTGGTTGAACGCGTATAAGTTTCATGACTTCGCGGGTTCCTCGCTGGTGCATGCCTTTGGCGGTTTTGCGGCCTTGGCGGCGGTGTTGGTACTTGGGCCTCGCAAGGGCAAGTATTTAGCGGGTGGCAGGATCAAGCCCATTCTTGGCCACAGCATGCCCTTGGCGACGATTGGAGTGTTTCTCCTTTTTCTCGGTTGGTTTGGATTCAACGGTGGTTCGGTCCTCAGTGCGGATCCCAAAGGTGTTTCCCTCGTTTTTGTGACGACCGCGGTGGCGGCGTGCGCGGGCGGATTGGCCTCCATTTTTGTGGGATGGGCCATCATCAAGAAACCCGATCTTTCGATGTCCTTGAACGGTATGCTAGCCGGCCTTGTGGGGATTACCGCGGGAGCCGATTCGATGGGTATCTGGTCGGCGGCTCTGGTGGGAGCGATTGCGGGAGCGCTGGTGGTCTTTTCGATTCTGTTCTTTGACAAGATTCGTATTGATGATCCAGTGGGCGCAATTTCTGTGCATGGCATCTGCGGGATCTGGGGCACAGTGGCGGTCGGGATCTTTGGTGGCGCGAGCCTTGTCTGGCAGACCATCGGGACCCTGTCCATCTCGGCATTTGCTTTTGTCGTCAGCTTTATCATTTTCTCTGCGGTGAAAGCCATCATGGGCTTGCGCGTCAGCGAAGAAGAAGAAGTCGAGGGCCTCGACATTGGCGAGCATGGGCAGGAAGCCTATCCTGATTTTCAGGGCGCCAGCAAAAGCTGAGCAGGTTGGACTTGAGCTTTATTCGGTTGGCAAGTACGATAAAAACTTAAATAAGAACATTATGAAATTAGTTAAAGCCATTATTAAGCCTTTCAAACTCGAGGAAGTGAAGGAAGCCTTGTCTGAAATCGGGGTGGAAGGAATGACGGTCACGGAGGTCAAGGGATTTGGCCGCCAGAAGGGCCACACGGAAATCTACCGTGGGAGTGAATACACGGTTGATTTCCTTCCCAAGGTAATGGTCGATGTCGCCGTGACCGACGATCTCGTTGGCAAGACGGTGGACGCCATTAAGACAGCAGCCAAGACCGGAAAGATTGGTGACGGTAAGATATTCGTTATTCCGATCGAGGAAGCGGTGCGCATTCGTACGGACGAGTCCGGGGACGGAGCGATTTAGGGTTTGTTTGATTGTCCTGTTTATTGTGTACAGCCCCGGTTCCGGATGGGACCGGGGCTTTTCTTTTTGACTCCACAGAGAAGGGAGATTGCAAATAGCGGTTTTTAGACCTGAGTTTTCGCACGATGCCGACACTTGAGAAAGCCTATGACGCCCGAGCGGTTGAGGACCGCTGGTACGCACGCTGGGAAAGCCACGGTGCGTTCCGGGGAAAGATTGAAGCGGGAAAAGATCCCTACTGTGTGATGATTCCGCCGCCGAATGTGACGGGGATGCTCCACATGGGGCATATTTTGAACAACACCTTGCAGGACATTTTTGTCCGCAGGGCCCGTTTGGAGGGCAAGGCGGCGTTGTGGTTCCCTGGGACAGATCATGCTGGAATCGCCACCCAGACGCGGGTTGAGCGCAAGCTGCGGGAGAGCGGTCGAACCCGCCATGATCTGGGGCGTGAGGCGTTTCTGGAGGAGGTTTGGCAGTGGAAGGAGGAGCATGGTGGAATCATCCTGAATCAGCTTCGGAAACTGGGGGCCAGTTGCGATTGGGAGCGGACCTCTTTCACCTTGGATGCGGGATATTCCCGCGCGGTGTTGACGGCATTTGTTCATTTGTTCAAGCGCGGTTATCTTTACCGCGGTCTGAGGATGAGCAACTGGTGTCCGGTTAGCCAGACAGCGCTCAGCAATGAAGAGGTCATCATGAAGCCCCAAAAGGGGACCTTCTACAAAATGCGGTATGAGATCGTCGAGCGGCCTGGAGAATACCTCCAAATATCAACGACCCGACCGGAGACCATCATGGGGGATGTGGCGGTGGCGGTGCATCCGGAGGACGAGCGTTACCGCGATTTGGTGGGGCTGCATGTTTGGCGACCGTTTCCCCGCGCCTCGATTCCGATTATCGCCGACGAGGCGGTGCAGCGGGATTTTGGGACGGGGGCCCTCAAAGTGACCCCTGCGCACGATCAGGTAGACTTTGAGATTGGGAAGCGCCATGATCTACCGATCGTGGATGTCTTGAATCCTGATGGGACGATCAATCAGGAGTGTGGCGGACCCTTTGGGGGGATGGAGCGATTTGCGGCCCGCAAGGCCGCGGCCAAACTGCTCGAGGAGCAGGGCAATCTGGTGGAGACCCAGCCGTACGAGAACATGGTGGGGTATTCCGAGCGCGCTGACGTGCCGGTGGAGCCCCGTTTGACCATGCAGTGGTGGCTGCGTTATCCAAAGGTTGAGGAGGCCAAGCGGGCGGTGTTGGATGGCCAGCTGCGTTTTCACCCGAAGCGCTGGGAAAAGACCTATCTACATTGGTTGGAAACGATGGAGCGCGACCAGATTGACTGGTGTGTGAGTCGACAATTGTGGTGGGGGCATAGGATTCCTGTTTGGTACCGTAGGGGAATCAACCGCGAGGAGCTCGATTTCAGCGATCCTGATCAGGTTCATGTCTCGGTGGAGGGGCCTCCTGATCCGGAGAACTGGGAGCAGGATTCTGATGTGCTCGACACGTGGGCATCCTCCTGGCTCTGGCCGTTTGCTAATTTTGGGTGGCCGGATGCGGGTGCGGAGGGCAGTGAGCTCCGCTACTTTTATCCGACATCGACGCTTGTGACAGGATTTGACATCATTTTTCTCTGGGTGGCTCGTATGGTGATCGCCGGGCTTGAATTCATGGGAGAGGAAAAGGAGAAGCTTGATGCTGATGATATTGAGCGACGGATCCCATTTCGCGATGTGTACATTACCGGACTGATTCGAGACGCAAAAGGGCGTAAGATGTCCAAAAGTCTGGGTAATTCACCGGATCCGCTGGACTTGATCGGCCGATTTGGGGCGGATGGCCTGCGGTTTGGCATCGTCAACATCGCGCCCAGTGGGCAGGACATCCTATTCAGCGAGGATCGCATCGAAGTGGGGCGCCATTTTTGCAATAAACTGTGGAATGCGGCCCGCTTTCGCCAGATGAATGGGGAGGTCCTTGAAAACAGCTCTATGGAGTCGGTCACGGGGCGTCTGGCGGGGGCGTCACTGACGGTTTACGATCATTGGATATTGTCCAGATTAGTGGCTGTTACCGCGGAGGTGGAACGCTGTTTCAAGCGGTTTGAGATGCATGCGTATCCACATGCCCTGTATGAATTTTTCTGGAGTGATTATTGCGACTGGTATGTTGAGGCATCCAAGTCACGATTGAAGGATGAGGGGACTCGGGGAGTGGTGCTTGCGGTGCAGGATTTGGTGATGCGACAGTTTCTGTTGTTGTTGCAGCCAATCACCCCTTTCATCGCGGATGAACTTTGGACAAGTCTTGGGTATGCCCGTGAGGACGGGTTCCTGAATGACGAGGCGATTCCGACTGCGGACCAACTCAAGGAGGCGATTGAAAAGGTTGCTGGTCCTTTGAACGGGGCAGCGGCGGAGGAGGTTGCCGGGGTTCAGGAGCTGATTTCACGGATGCGCGCGATGAAGGCCGAATACGCGGTAGCGAGCCGACGCGACGTCTCCTTTTTTGTCTTGGCAGATGCCACCTGCAGGAGAGTGCTGAGCCAGCATGAGGAGACCATTCTTTCACTGGCCCAGGTTGGAGCGTTGGAATATGTTGATATCCGACCCGATTCCATGCCGGCGGCGGTGACGGGTCTTGGGACGGTTTTTCTGGATGTCGCCAAGGCCATCGACGTGGGGGCAGAGCGCGAGCGCCTCGGCAAAGAGCTGATCAAACTTGAGAAGGGGATTCAGGCTGGCCAAGCGAAGCTGAGCAACCCTCGGTTTGTCGAGAGCGCTCCCGATGCAGTGGTCAGCGGAGCGAGGGACCAGTTGGCCGCCACACGGGCAAAATACGACGAAATCCGAAAATTGCTGGCAAGTTTGCCTCCAAGTGATTGAAAAAAGTTGAAGTTCGGGAATATTCGCCTCATCCGTGTCTCTTAGAGATTCTAACCATTAACCATTAATCCATATTCTATGATGAACAAAATTCTTCTTCTTTCCGCCGCTTTCATTTTTGGGATGGGCAGTGCTTACGCTGGCAGCTGTGGCGCCAGTAAGGCTTCCTGCTCGGACGCCAAGGCCACTGCTGTCGTTGCTGAAAAGGCTTCCTGTGCGTCTTCCTGCTCAGGGATGACGACGGCGGTTGCCTCCAAAGACTGCTCCACTTCTTCCTGCAGCAAAGACGCCGCCATGACCGCCTCGAAAGATTGCGGTTCTTCTTGCGGTGACAAGGCCAAGGCCGCTCCCGCCGTGGCATCCCAGCCACCTTCCTGCTGCCCGGGCACCACGGCTGCTCCGATTGTTGCGAAAAACGACGATTGAGCACGCCCCCAAATTACTTCAAGCCGGTCTCCTTTCTGATGGGGAGACCGGTTTTTTTTGCCTTATTTTCGTCAGAACGTGGAG
>JBEAQI010000208.1:0-3842 GCA_041163965.1 Verrucomicrobiota bacterium
TGGGGCAACCTGCATTACCTGCAGAGCCTCGTGCGCGATCATCCGCTCGTCCTGCGTCCCGGCCAACAGTACCGCATCGCCCTCACCTTCTCGCCGGACGTGACGCTCCTGGACTCCTGAGCCGCTCCAAGAGATGCTCGCGGTGCGCATTATCCCCTGCCTTGACGTCAATGCTGGCCGGGTCGTCAAAGGGGTGCAATTTGAAAGCCTGCGGGATGCCGGCGACCCCGCGGAAGTGGCACAGGCCTACGAGGCCCAAGGGGCTGATGAGTTGGTCTTTCTCGACATCACCGCCTCCTCCTCGGAACGGGAAATTCTTCTTGATATTGTCGAAAAAACGGCCTCGCGGTGCTTTATGCCGCTGACAGTGGGCGGTGGCCTACGCTCCGTCGACAACATCCGTACGCTTCTCAATGCCGGGGCTGACAAAGTCAGCCTCAACACCGCTGCTGTTCTGGATCCGGGCCTTGTGTCGAAGGCCGCCTCCTTTTTCGGCAATCAATGTATCGTTGTCGCCATAGACGCCAAATGGGACGCCGCCGCAGGCACATGGCGGGTCTACACCCACGGGGGCCGTAAGCCCACCGACCGTCTCGTCGTTGACTGGGCCCGGGAAGTCGTCCAGCGCGGCGCCGGAGAAATTCTCCTCACCAGCATGGATGCCGACGGCACCAAGGATGGATACGACGTGCCCCTGACCAGAGCGGTTTCAGAGGCCGTGGAGGTCCCGATCATTGCCTCCGGTGGGGCGGGAAATCTGGACCACTTGGTCGAAGTTCTCAAGGACGGCAAAGCTTCCGCCGTTCTTGCCGCGAGCATCTTCCACTTTCAGGAATTCACCATTAACCAAGCCAAACAGCACCTCGCCAGGGCCGGTTTGCCAGTTCGCTTGACCTCGTCTTCCTGAGCCCTATCACGGCCGTATGCGAGTCTTTAAGCGTTTATCCGCGGCCATGATCCTCCTCTCCTTTCTGGCAGCGACCCAAGGCCTCGGCCAAGGTGTCAAGGAAGTCATTGAACGCTACGCCGCCGAAATGGGAGGTCGAGCCTCCCTCGAGCGCATCAGCTCGGTCCAATTGAGAGGCACCATCGAATACGAAGACGGCACCACACAGTCCTTCAGCATCATCAAAAAGCGCCCGGACAAGGTTCGCTTGAGCATCGTCAGTGGCGAAATCCGCATCACCCAAGGCTACAATGGCTCGGTGGCTTGGATCAATTTTGAGGGCCCGGGCGGAGCGGTCACCCGCGAAATGGAACCGCATCTCGCCCAAGACTTTATCCGCAACGCTCCTCTCGAAAACGCCCTCTTTGACCGGCCCGGTCAGAATGTTACCCACGAGCTCGCCGAAGATGTAATATTGGGCCAAGTGGACTGCTTCCACGTCATTGCCCGCCATCCTGATCAATCCTACTCGGCGCACTACATCGACAAGGAGTCGTTGCGGGAACGCCGTATTCTGGAATTTGATTCCTCGGGAAACCTCCAAAGCGAGATCATCCCTAGCCGCTTCGCCCGCTATGGAGGCATTGATTTTGCCACCCGTATCGTGCGCTTGGAAAACGGTCGACGGGTCTCAATAATGGACCTCATCGATATCAACATCAACCCGGGCAGCCTTGACAGCGCCTTTGATCCGCCTGGAGCCGTCATCCCGGTCTCAAAGCTCTCCCAGCCGGAATAGCGCACCCGAAGCGCCTTGCCGGGTCCTTATTGGTCACGGCCAAGGTCCGTGAAACTTTGATGCTTAAATAAGCGGAGAATCCCAAAATAGAGGGCCGCGGCGAGGGGAACGGTCACCGCCACAAGGATAAGTTCCCCGGTCTTTCCGGATGCCATGAACGGGGTCCCAAGTGACCTCGCCGCCAGACAGATAGTGGTCACCGCGAGGAGACCAGCCAGAACCGCGACGCTGTCGCGCCAACGGCCAAACCCGCCGAGAGGCAAGGGGAATAGCACAAACAGCAAGAGACAGTGCAAGGCAGAGCTCACGACATTGGAGAGCGCAAGACCCAGGGTCCCCCAGATGCGCATGAAGATCACTCCAAGCACCAGATTGGCCAAAACGAGCATCAAGGATAGGAACACCGGGACCCGAAGCTGCTGAATCGCGTACCATGCCCGCGTCAGGAGGGTCGAGGCCGCAAAAAATGGCAGGCCCAAAACAGCGGTCTGCAGAACCGGTACCGCCTCGCGAACATCCTCCATGCCAAACATCCCCCACTTGAACAGCAGCCCGAGGACCGGCTCCGCCAACAGGCCCAGCCCGAGCGCTGCCGGAATCGTGATCGCAAGGGTCAGGCGAAGCCCCTTCGCGAAACTCTCCTTGAATGAACCCCGCTCCCCCCGAGCCTGATGGGCCGACATTTCGGGAAACACCACCGTGGCAATGGCAATGCCAAACAACCCAAGGGGAAGCTCCACCAACCGGTTCGCAATGTAGAGCAGCCCGGTCGCGGCATCGTTCAGGGAAAAGGCCAGCAGCCGCGTCACCAGAATGTTGATTTGAAACAGCGCTGCCCCAAGGATGCCAGGAACAAACAACCGGAGCACCTTGTGGAGATGGAGATTGCGCTCCCACCAAGATCCAGCGCGCCACCCTTCCCTCGCCAATCCCCATACCGGTACAACCACTTGCAGCAGACCTCCCGCCAACACGCCTCCGCACAAAAGCCAGATGGTCCCCTGCGCCCATCCCGGGCCGGCATATAAACCGGCCAACATCGCCCCGATCATCGTCAGATTAAGCCAGATCTGATTCGCCGCCGCCAGCGCGAAGCGCCCCAGCACCTGCAGCATTCCGCACAACAAAGCACTCAGGCACACCAACACCATGTAGGGCATAAGCACCATCGCCAACTCTGCTCCACCATACCATCGCTCCGCCAGCCCAGGCTGATACCGAACCAGAAACAGCAACCCCGACCCCATAAGCAGCAAGACCAACAACAAGACCAACAGCCGTCCAATAAGGGCGTTCAAAAGCGCAAACGCCGGCTCGCGTCCTTGCAGATGCGCCACCTCCGTCAGCACCGGTATCGACGAGGAAGCCAGCGCCCCCTCCCCAAGCAGCCGGCGGAATAAATTCGGCAGTGTGAAAGCGAGAAGAAAAGCCGCGGTCAGCGCCCCGTTTCCAAGAACCGCGAACATCAACACGTCCCGCGCCAGGCCCAGAATTCTGGAGGCCAGGGTGAGCCCAGTCACTTCCGAAAGACGGCTGCGGAAACTTCCCATCCCTTCCTGTTCTGGCCAACCTTTAGCCACGGCTCCAGCTAAATTATCGGACTGTCCCCAGTCCTTTTATCGCTTCTCGCATTCAAGCGGCTGAAAGCTTGCTTATACGCCTCATCCTGACACATACTCATTTTGGTATGGGGCTGCTGGAATCACTGCTGCAAAAATTGCGAAGCCATCCGAAGCGGATTATCTTCCCGGAAGGATGCGATCCACGCATCATTCAGGCCGCCCGTCAGATCGCCACTCGCCGTTGCGGGATTCCCATTCTCCTCGGAGAAAGAAAGAAAATCAAAGAAAACGCTCACCGGCTCGACATCCGGCTCGATGATATTCGTCTCCTCGACCACACGCGCGGGGATGATCACGAGCTTTTCCTGCCGATCCTAAATGGACTGCCCGCTTATGCCCACTTGAGCGATCAAGAAAAACGGCAGATCCTTTTCGACCGGCATACCTTCGCCGCGCTCCAGTTGGCATCGGGTGAAGCCGACGCCCTCGTCGGCGGCGCCACCCAGACCACCTCCTCCAGCCTGCGCTCTCTTTTCCGCGCCATTCCCATGCAGCCGGCTCTCCGGACCGCCTCCTCCATGCTCATCCTTCATCA
>JBEAQI010000209.1:0-9037 GCA_041163965.1 Verrucomicrobiota bacterium
TCGGCAACCATGAGCGCGTGCATGGCCGGGGCGTATTTCTCCGTCGCGGTTTCGGTGCGGCCTTGCTATTTATCGCAATTTGCCTCGTTTTGTTAGGAGGTAATTCCGCCTCCCTTCAGGAGTAAGGTCCCTTATGAACTTCATAAAATCGGTATTCAAATGGTTCGCGGCGCTGATTGTGGCTTACGGGCTTTTGTTTTTCTTGATGGTGATCATTCTTGCGGGGATCGCCGTTTCCTTTGAGGAGCAAGCCGTGGACGTGCCTGATAACAGCATTCTTGTTCTTGAGCTTGGATTTAATCTCACCGACCAACCGCCCGAGGAGGATTTTGCGAGGATATCGGAGGCTGCTCTGACTGGCGACTTTACCGACAGCCTGTCCCTGCGGGAGGTGTTGGAGGGCTTGGAGCGCGCTCGGGAGGATTCCCGGATAAGCGGGTTGCTGATCACTGGAAGCCTCAGCATGGCCGCATCGGGAGGCAGTCTTGCCTCCCTGATGGAGGTCCGGCGAGGTTTGGAGGCCTTTGCGGAGGACAAGCCCGTATGGGCCTATCTCGACGGCGATTCCCTCCGTGATGTATATTTGAAGAGCGCGGCCACGGAAGTGCTGGCGAATCCTTACGCGACGCTTGATTTCCGCGGTTTGCGGGCCGAGCAGCTGTATCTCGGCGATGCTTTTGAGCGCGTTGGCATTGAGGTCCAAGTCGAAGCCTTTGAAGAGTATAAGTCCGCCGCGGAATCCCTGCAAAAGGGCCGCATGTCGAGTGCCCAACGCGAGCAGTTGACCGACCTGCTCAATGACTTATGGACGAGCCTGGTGGAAGACATGGCGGCGTCGCGGGGCCTTGAGCGGAGCCAGTTGGAAACGGTGGCCACAACGGATATTCTGCCAATGGGGCAGGAGCTCGTGGACTATGGATTTGCCGACGAGCTCCTCAATCGTGGCGAGCTGATTGAGCGGCTGACCGAGGCCAGTGCTTACGATGCCAGCGAGAAGACTTTCCAGCAGGTTGGATTCACCGATTATGTGGTGTCGAGCGCGCCCTTTTCGATGGAGGCCTTTGCCGGGGGCGGGTCCAAGGTGGCGATTGTGTACGCCGAGGGTGGACTGGTGGACGGAGAAGGCGACCGGACCGTTATTGGGGCCGACCGACTCGTCCGCGATTTGCGCCAGCTGCGGGAAGACGACTCCGTGAAGGCCATCGTCCTTCGCGTAAACAGTCCCGGAGGCAGTGCGACAGGCGCTTTCAAGGTGGCCCGTGAGATCATGCGGACCAATGCAGAAAAGCCGGTGGTGGCCTCCATGGGAGGAATGGCGGCCAGCGCGGGCTACATGATTTCTGCACCCTGTGAGGAAATTGTTGCCGAGTTCTCGACCATCACCGGCTCGATCGGGGTCGTCATGATGTTGGCGAACATCGAGCAAATGGCGCAAAATCTGTCGGTCAATTTTGAGAGTGTACAGACCCACCCGTATGCGGGAACCTTTTCTCTCGGGCGCTCCAAGACGGAGGAGGAGATGAGTCAGTTGCGGCAGATCGGGGCCCAGTTCTATGACGAGTTTCTCACGCTGGTGGCTGAAAGCAGGGATATCGAACGGGATCGGGTTCGGGAAATGGCCCGAGGGCGGGTCTGGTCTGGCCGAAAGGCTCTTGAGCTCGGGCTGGTGGATGCTCAGGGTGGACTTGTACAAGCGGTGCAGCGTGCTGCCGACCTTGCGGGGATCGGGAACGATTTCACGATCGAAGAACGCCCGCGGGCGCGCACGCTGGAGGAGCAACTTGAGGAGTTGTTCAGTGCTTCGTTGAGCCGGTTCACTCCGGGCGGCGGGGCCTCTGGGGAACTCCTCGAAGCGGCCACCGAGGAATGGCGGCGCCTCGCGCTGCTGAATGATCCCGTTGGGCACTACGCGGTGCTTCCTTATACCTTGAAAATCCGCTAATGCCCCGTTACGCAGGTTGTCATGGCATTGCACGGTAAAGAAGTTGTTCTGGTCAGGGACTGCGAAGTGACGCGGATTCCATCTGGCGAACCGATCAAGCTCCTTGAGGGCGAGACCTATTCCATCAGTCAGGCCTTGGGGGGAAGCGTGACGCTCCGGGACGGCGGGGGCCTTTACCGTGTGGCCTTGGAGGATGTCGATGCCTTGGGGCCACTGCTTCAGGAGGAAATAGTGGCGGCCCTTCGCACGCATGATCCCGAAGGCCCCTTTTCCGAGGAGTTGGTTTGGGATGCGTTACGCCAATGCTTTGACCCCGAGATTCCCGTCAACATCGTGGATCTCGGATTAATCTATGATCTGACCATCGAGGAGCGGGCCAGTGGTCGCTACCATGTTGGCGTGAAGATGACGCTGACGGCGACCGGGTGCGGGATGGGCCCGACCATTGCCGCGGACGCCCAATCCAAGATTGAGGCCCTCGCGGCGGTGGACTCCGCTCAGGTTGACATTGTGTGGGACCCACAGTGGACGCCGCACATGATTTCCGGCGAAGGGCGCAAGATTCTCGGCTTGGAGTGATCGGCCGGATGGTGCAACCACCCGCCGCAATGATATGAGTCTGGAGGCCCATCCCGCTTTTGCCAATGAGGCGGAACGCTTTCTTGCCCATCTTGAGCTGGAGCGGCGCTATTCCAAGTACACGGTGCGCAACTATCGTCAGGCGATGGAGCACTTTGCAGGTTACTTGAGCAAGGTGGGGAGGGGAGTCGCAGGGGATCGGCTCGATGTCCAGACGGTACGATCCTATGTGATTGACGCGCAGCGGGGCGGTCTTTCCCGCCGGACGCTGCACCTGCGCATATCGGCCTTGCGCTCCTATTTTCGCTGGCGGATACGCGAGGGCCTCTGCGAGCACTCGCCGATGACAGGCGTAAAAGTGCCGAGTTTGCGTCGCCCCTTGCCCCTTTTTCTCACCGAACCACAGATGAAGCGGTTTCTTGCCGGTCCCAAGGCTTTACATGACACCGGTCGGTTGGACAACTTTACTTTCCGGCGTGACACCTTGATCTTTGAGCTGTTTTACGGTGCCGGCTTGCGGGTAAGCGAGTTGGTGGGGCTCTGTTGGGGCGATTATGATGCCGCCACTGAATGCTTGCGCGTGAGAGGGAAGGGGGGAAAGGAGCGCCTTTGTCCCGTTGGCAAGACTGCTGCGGCGCTGATCAAAGACTTTCACGCTGAGGAGGCCGTTGTGACGGAGCGCTCCGCGCCCCTGTTGCATCATTTGAGTGGACAGCGCTTGAGTCCGTTCTGGGTTCAGCGACGGATGAAAGTGTATCTGCGCGAGGCCGATTTACCGGAGGACCTGACCCCGCACAAGATTCGCCATTCTTTCGCCACGCATTTGCTCAACGCGGGGGCGGACATGCGGGTCGTGCAAGAGCTCCTTGGCCATTCCAGCCTGTCGACCACCCAAATTTACACGCATGTGGGCATGAAGCGACTAAAGGACGCGCACCGGGCGGCGCATCCCCGGGCCTAAGGAGGATCAATCCTTGGGCTGCTCGAGGGTGACCTGCGTGAAGCGAGCCGTGAACCATGAGAGCGGCCGATTGTGCGGGTCGGCGAGGCCGAGGGCTTCCATGTCAGTGATCATGTTGTTCAGTCGCTCCGGATCAAGTTGGCCGACCATTGACCCATTCAGAGCACTGCCAGTGACCAAGTGGTGAGCCTGTAGGGCGGCGTAACTGAATGCCACGAAGGCCTCGGTCATTCGCGGATTTCTTTCACGGATGAGATCCAGGGCGGGGCGAGGATCGCCCAGAATGAAATCCCGCCAACCGCGGATGGAGGCCCGCACGAACCGTTCCACCAGATCCGGATCCGTTTCAACGAGGCTTTGCAGACCATAAATCCCGTGGTAGGGATCAAATCCCGCATCGCTGAGGCGGAGCACTTTTGTCGCAAAGCCCGCCTCCCCGGCATAAAATGGTTCGTTGGTGAGGAGACATTGCTGGATGAACTCCGGATCCTGAAGAAACCGTTCCATGCCAAAATCATGAGGGATGATATCCAGTTTGATCCCATATTTTGCTTCCACCCAATCAATCCAAGTCAGGCCCGGAATGGCCATGACCGACTGCCCGTCCAATTCTGCCAGAGAATTGATTGCATTGTTGGCATGGAGCAGGATGGCCTGTGGGTCGTGTTGCAAGGTGGCCATAACCATGGTGACAGGCACGTCCCGAGTGGCGAGCGAGTAGATCGTGTCAGCCCGGTTCATGGCGAAATGTGCCCGCCCCGACAGCACCTTTTGGGTCGACATGGCGTTCGGCCCACCCGGAAGGATGGTGACCTGCAGTCCTTCTTCCTCATAGAACCCGTTGGCGAGGGCCTGATAAAATCCCCCGTGCTCCGGTTGAGGAAACCAGTCCGTTTGAAGAACGACGCTCTGTCGTCCGTTTGCCAATGATTCTGGAAGCCCTTTTTCAGTGCAGCCCCCGAGCAGGAGGGCGATCATCGCCGTTGCGAATGAGATCCATCTTCCCATGATTCCAGTTGAGCGAATTCCCTTGGTATGAAAACAAAAAACCCGGAACACAGTTCCGGGTTTTTGAGAAAGGTAGAATGGGCGAGGATCAGGAACGGCGCTGATTTTTCAGAGCGGCCCGGATCTGATCGAGGTAGGATTGCACATTTTCCTGGTAACGGATCATTTGCGCTTCCTCGAGCAGGTCGGCAGCCTTGTCCAGCTCATCCCGTTGCACGCGCAATTGGGCCTCGCCAATGAAGGCCCGGACTTGTGCGGACTCGTCGTCGAGGTTTTGCGCCCGCTCGTAGTAGATCAGGGCCTGTTGCTCATAGCGGCTTTCCTGCAAATCCTGCTGCTCGACAGGAAGCGACTCATCCGCGTCCAGATCCGAGTAGTAGCGCGCGAGGCTCAGCAGCGCACGCGCGTTGAAAGGATCCTTCCGCAGAAGCGATTCCAGATTGTCGGCGGCCTCTTCGCCCTTGCCGAGGGAGATATTTATCTCCGACTTAAGCGAAAGCAACTCGATTTCCTGCTCATCGCTGAGCTGGCCGCTGAAGGCCGTCTCAATATTGGTGATGACGGACATGGCGTCCGAGTAGGCTGCGAAGTTGTTGAGGGTTTCCGCGGAGCGGATGAAGTTGGGCAGGTTGGCCGCCGTCGGTTGGAGAAGAATGGCATCGTTGTAGGCTTCGGTGGCCTCCTTGATCATCTCCTTGTTGATGTAGACGTCGCCCAGCAGCATGAGGGACGGCACGTTGGCCTCGCCCATGAAACGCACGATCTCGAGGTTATGGGCGGCCTCCTCAATCTGGTCCAGCGCGATGTAGCAATTTGATTGAGCCATCCAGAAGTTGGTGTTGTTGGGGCGGCGCAGGAGCAGTTCGGAGAAGATCTCCTTCGCTTCTCCGTAGCGTTCCTGCTGAAGGAGGGCATTGCCCAGCAGCTGTTTGAATTCCAGGATTTCCGGATTGATCATGAGGCTGTTCCGAAGAGCGGTTTCCGCGGAGATCAGCTTGCCTTCCTCCATGAGAATTGCCCCGAGGAGACCGAAGGTGACGGCATCCCGGTCGCCTAGTTCGATGGCTTTCACGAAGTGCTTTTTGGCATCGGCCGGCTTGTCCATGCGGAAAAGCAGGTTGGCGAGATTCTTGTGTGCGCGCAGGAAGTTCGGAAAGCCCGAGGTCGGGTCAACCGCACGCTCCAGAAAGCTGCGCGCCTGCTCAAGGATACGGCGCCGTTGTTGCTCGTCTCTGGTGTCCTCCGCGGAGCGCATCAGGAGGGTGCCCGCGATCTGAAGGATCATCGGGCTGGCGGGGAGGTTCTCGGCCTGCTGCTGGGCAAGGAGCCCACGGATGGCTTGGATGGCCAGATTGATATCATTGGCGCTGCCAGCCTGGAGGAATGTCCGTACCTGTCCGAGTGCGGCCCGCTCCGCGTCGCTCTCCGGCACGCCCGGTTCGACTCCTGAATCAACCCCGTAGTAGCCCATAAAGGCTTTTTCCCATTCCGGGGTGGCGTAGAAGGCCTTGGCGGGAGAGGTGTCGACTTCGATGACAGCGCGCTGGGCCTGCAGGGGCAGGGCAGCGGCCGCAAGGGTTATCAGCTGAATGGTTCGTTTCATGGGCTAAAATATGGGATTTGGGTTATCGACTGAATTTAAAGGGGATGGGGATGCGGACCCGGGTGTTGACGGCTTTGCCATCTTTTTCCCCCGGATCGAAGCGCCATTTCCGGACCGCCCGAATGGCTGGCTCCTCGAATGCCGGATTGTCCGAACGCTCCACGGTGATGTTGCTGGTGCTGCCATCGGGCCGGACCACAAACATGAGGACGACGGTGCCCGAGATGCCAGCGCGGCGCAATTCCGGCGGGTAGGTGGGGGCTCGCTGAGAAACAGGACGAGGGGCGCGGGTCAGGTCCTCCAGTTCGTAGATGATTTCCTCCAACTGGCCACCCACGTCAATGGTCGGAACGGTGAAGTCCGAGCTGGCAAATCCGGAGAGGTCCGCGCTCATGCTCAACTCCAGTTGCTCCAAGGTCGGTGGTTCCCGATCCTGTTGGATATCCTCGATTTCCTCCTCTTGCTGTTCTTCTTCCGGAGGGGGCGGTTGATCGATGACAGGAGGCGGCTGATATTCCACGACATCAATGTCCGCGTCATCACTCGAGGCAAATTCGGTGATGAGCTGGCTGATCGGAAGGGCCAGAAGCACGGCGCCCATGAGAATGAAGCCGACCGTGAAGGAGACAGGAAACTCCTGTTTTAATTCAGGGGGCTGATTGGACTTGTTCTTGGGTTGCAACATGCGGCCAAAATTAGGGGGTTTCGGTGGAGATGCTGACCACGGAGCGCGGGTTGGCCAGTTTGGCCTCATCAATCACGCGGATAACGGTGCCAGCGGGAGCGGCCCGATCGACCTGCAGAATGACAGGCATGCTCTCGTTGCTGGCGGTCAAGCGCCGGACCACGCCCCGCACACCCACTATGCCAATGTTGGATCCACCGTAGACCACCTCGCCATCCGGAGTGATCGCAATCAGGATGGAGTTCTTCTCCAGATCCATGGCGGAGAGGGCAAACTCCTTCTGAATCTCGACTCCGGGCTCTTTCACGAAAACCGTGGTCACGATAAAGAAAATGAGCAGAATGAAGACCATATCAATCATCGGAGAGATGTTGATATCGCTCATTTCCGCCTCGTCCTGAAGAATGGAGCCTCGTTTGCTCATTGCGCGTCCTCCAGTTTGTGGATACGTTGGACAACAACTGTTTCCAGTTCAGCGACAAAGGCCATGTAGTTATTTCGCGCTCGGATGACGAGCGAGATGAAGATATAGCCTGGGATGGCGATCATCAGGCCGGTTTGGGTGGTGATCAAGGCGACCCGAATGCCCTCCGCGACCAGGTCAACCGCCTGCCCACTGGCCGTGGCCAATCCGCGGAAGGTGGTGAGCATACCAATTACTGTTCCAAGTAGGCCCATCAGGGGGGCGATGGTGACAAGGATGCTCAGGACCACGATCCGAGAGTTGATATCCGGAAGCAGTTTTGTCTTTACGGCCTCCACGCGGAGGAGGGCCTCGCTGGAGCGTATTCCGTTTCCGACGACAAAGCGAATGACCTCACCGATATGACCTGATCCGAGAGCCGGATTGTCGATCCAGACTGACCAGACCTCGCGCGGGGTCTTTTTAACTTTGGACTTTCCGAGGCGCAGGATCATGGCCATGGCCTCAAAGTAGATGAGGAGTGCCAAGCCCGCCAGAGGAATCATGAGCCAGCCCCCTTCGACCCATGTCTGCCAGACGAAATTAAAAAAATCGCCGGAGGACATGCTCTGGTCGGCCAAACCCGTCGAGGCGGCCAGTAGTGTTAATGTTAGAGTGTCTCCCATGGAAGGCGTTTTCCTGTTGGAGCGAAGGCCACGCGAGCTCAGTTCCGCGAGGAACCGGACTCACGCATTTCGACAATACCATTGATGAAGCCGACCGCGGCCTGCTCCATGCTGCCGACGACGCCCTTGGCCTTGCGGTTGAGCAGGGCGTGCATGATGAGGGTCGGGATGGCCACGATCAGGCCCCATTTGGTGGTGATGAGCGCTTCGGAAATACCTGAGGAGAGATTTCTTGCGTCACCGGTGCCGACGATCGTGATCAACTTGAAGGTCTTGATCATCCCGGTCACGGTTCCGAGGAGACCGAGAAGGGGAGCGGTGGCGGCGACCACGGCAATGAAAGCGAGGAAGCGTTCCAGCTTTGGTTGCGTTTTGATGATGGTCTCGTAAAGTACCTCCTCAATGACTTCACGGTCTTGACCAGCGTTTTGGACCGCCGCACAGAGCATTTCTCCGACTGGCCCGCCGACCGATTTGGCGTGAGCCAGAGCGGCGTCATCATTTTCATCCCGCAAGTGACCCAGAATGACCTCGATGTCCTTGGATTTGGCCGGTTTGACACGGAACAATTCAAGGGTCTTGAAGAGGGCCACCAGAATAGCGAGAAGGAAGAGGCCGAGAATCGGATACATAACAAAACCGCCCAAGGCAAATTCCTGAAGAAGGGTGATGGTGTGGGTGATGCCCTCAAGCGCTTCACCATCAGTGGTATCGAAGGGGAGGGTGCCGTTGCCAGTGTTCAAGGTGGCGGTGATCTGTGGCTCGTAAGTAGTGAGGGTGTAAATATTGGCGCGATTCTCAATCATGCCGTTGGTGATCCCCGCTACCCCATTTTGATCAGTGAAGTAAGAAACTGGCCCCAGCAGGGTGAAGGTGCCATCCCGTAGGATGCCGTCGACAATGGCGGGCCCGCTGAAGGTGTCGCCACCCATGACCCGTTCGACCCGGTTGAGGGCCAACGTGATGATGCCTAGCTGGCTGTTGAAAATGGTGGCGTCGTCCACTTCCTCCTCTGTTTCCATGAAGGCTAGGCTGTCTCGAATCGACGTCGCGTAGGTGGGGATTTCGGACGGGTCGATGGTCAATTCCAAGCGCCGGATGTATTCGTTCAGCAGCGCCGACTGGATGTAGTTGTTGTTGTCGATGACGCTTTGCTTTTCGTTTTGCAGC
>JBEAQI010000210.1:0-4808 GCA_041163965.1 Verrucomicrobiota bacterium
AGATTCTGGGAGTTGTTTGATCTGGCAAACATTGCGGTTGCGTAGCACATCCTCACCATTCTTGCGGACGGCGCTCCTTTGGCAGTGACTCCCCCGATGCGGCCGTTCCAAGAGGAAAAGCTGAGCCTCGCCCTGTTTCATCATCACCGCTTGGCGGACTTTTGGCGGGAGAATCTGAGCAAAGCCAGCTGGAAATTGTTGAACGCTGTCATTCCGCGCGGATGGATCATGGACCCGGTTCGGCTGCCACCGAATGCCGTCCTCGATGCCCCGCTGGTGGGCGGCCGCCCGATTTACCGATGGGAGCAGCTAGCGGAAGCCTCCCAGCGCGAGCGCAATCTGATCATCAAGCTGAGTGGGTTTCACGAAAACGCATGGGGAGCGCGGAGTGTGCTCTACGGAAGCGATGCCTCCCGTGACGAGTGGGCCGATGGCATCGCGGAGGCCGTGGCGGAAGCTTCGCACAATTTGTATCTGCTTCAGGAATACAAAAAGCCTGCCCGCCTGAAGCATCCTCTGTTTGATGAGCATGGACGGCTGCATGAGCATGACGGTCGGCTGCGCTTGTGTCCCTACTATTTTGTGCAAGGGGACACCACCGAACTGGGCGGCATTCTCGCCACTTTCTGCCCGGCCGATAAAAAAATCATCCATGGGATGCGGGACGCGGCCCTGCTTCCGTGCCGAGAGGCCGATTGAGGGGGAAGGGGTTCCCCTGGCGCTCAGGACCAGAAGTCCTTTTGGAGGCAATCCATGTGGGCCTGGTCAACCGGCTGAATGGAGAGACGCGAGCCCCGCTGGGCCACAAGCATCTCCCGGAGGACCGGATGCGCCTTTATTTCACGAAGGGAGACGGGGCGCGGGAGGTCCTCCTTGAAGCGGACATCGACGAGCATCCAGCGCAGATTGTCCGGAGCGGACCGCGGGTCATGATAGTCGCTGGAGGGATCGAATTGAGTGGGGTCCGGATAGGGGGCGGAGGCGATTTCGGCAAGGCCGACGATGCCCGGTTCGGCGCAGTTGGAGTGATAGTAGAGGACCGTGTCGCCGATGCGCATGGCATCGCGCATGAAATTACGGGCCTGAAAATTACGAACGCCCTCCCATGGGGTGGCCTGGTCAGGCGCAGCTTTGAGATCCTCAAAGGAGAAGACCTCCGGTTCCGATTTCATGAGCCAAACCGTCATCGCACTCAGGCCCCAGGGGCCGGATCTGGTTTGGGGCGGTAAAGCGAAGCGGTGTGGCCGACCTCGCCACAGATGGTGGAGCCGGTGGCGGTGGCAAGCGCCTCGAGCCAGACTTTGCGGGTGGCGCGGTCAGGGGCCTCGATGCGGACCTTGATCAGGCCGTCCTTTGTCAGGGCTGTCTCGGCAGCTTTCAAGAGCGGTTCGCTGATTCCAGCTTTGCCGACCAGAAGGGCGGGCTTTAGGGTCATGGCCTTGCCGCGCAGGGCTTTTCGTTCCGCGGAATTGAGGAGGGGCGCACTGTTCATGACAGGATGGCTTGCTGAAAATCCTGCAGAACCGCAATGAGTTTCTCTGGTTGGGAACCCCCTCCCATTGCAAAGTCAGGCTTGCCGCCGCCTTTGCCTCCGAGGGTGGTGGTCAGTTGGCGGATGACATCGCCCGCCTTGTGGCCTGCGGCGATGGCAGCGGGGGAGGCCATCGCAATGAGGCTGACCTTGCCCTCGGGAGAGGCGCCGGTGACCAGGAGATCCAGCGCATTTTCCTTGAACACGCGGGTCGAGAGGTCACGCAATTCGGCAGGGGAGTCGGCCTGAAGCGGAACAATGAGCAACCGGAGTCCGGCATGTTGGAAAACCTTGTCTCCCAATTGGGCGGCCAAGGCGGCTTCCTCGCGAGCTTTGAACGCCCTCACCTGCGAATCCGCCTCCTTCAGGCGGGCCTGCAGGTCGTCTAGCCGCACGGCAATGAGTTCGGGCTTGGTCGAGAGTCGGCGGGCAATGGAATTGAGGATGGCAAAGCGGTCCTCCACGAGTGCCGCGGCGGCCTCGCCGCAAACGGCCTCGATGCGGCGGGTACCGGCGGAGATGGCCGATTCCGAGACAATCTTCAGCAGCCCGATTTCGCCAGTGGCGGCAACGTGGGTGCCCGCGCACAGTTCCTTGCTCCATCCTCCGATGTCGACCACCCGGACCTTGTCGCCGTATTTGTCGCCAAAAAAGGCGATCACGTCCGCGGGCTTCTCTGAAAACGGGATTTCGCCCCAGCTGACCCGGTCGTTGCGAAGAATTTTGCTCTGGCAGAGGATTTCAATGGTTTGAATCTGCTCCGGGGAGAGCGCCTCGAAGTGGGAGAAGTCAAAGCGCAAGCGGTCTGGGGCGACATGCGAGCCGGCCTGCTGGACGTGGGTCCCGAGCACCTTGCGAAGGGCCCAATGCAGGATATGGGTGGCGCTGTGGTGGCGTTGGATCGCTTCGCGCCGCTCCAGATCGACGCTGAGGCGACCCTCCGTGCCGATGAGGGTCGCCGGTTCGGGGATGCGGTCGACAAGGTGCAGGACGGTGCCGCTGGGATCCTTTCGTGTGTCGTGAATGGCCAAGGACAGTTGGCCGACATGGAGGACGCCGTGGTCACCAAGTTGCCCGCCCATCTCCGCATAGCAGGGCGTTTTGTCCAACACGACAGCCTGCTGCTCACCCGCTTCAACGATGGCGAGGACGGTCACGGCGGCATTGGTCAGGTTTGCGGCATCGTATCCGATAAAAGCCGTCTGCTGGGTGCCATCCGTATCCTCGGCCACGCGAATGACCTGAGTGGAGCGAGCGGCGCGAGCCCGTTCCCGTTGTTGTTCCATTTCGCGGTTGAAGCCCTCGACATCGACGGAGAGGCCTTTCTCGGCGGCGATGATCTGGGTCAGGTCGAGAGGAAATCCATGGGTGTCATAGAGGGCGAAGGCATCGCTTCCGGAAATGATGGCGGGATTTTGCGCGAAGAGACGTTCGAGCATCAGCAGGCCGCGTTCAATGGTGCGCTCAAAAGCGCTTTCCTCACTGGCAATCACTTTGCGGATAATGGCCTGCTGCTGTACGAGTTCCGGAAATACTTCTCCGAGGCTATCGAGGACCGGATCGACCAGACGGCAAAAGAATCCGTCCTTCAGGTGTAGGCGGTGTCCGTACAGAACGGCACGACGCAGGATGCGGCGCAGCACATAATTGCGGCCCTCATTGCCCGGCAGAATGCCGTCGGCGATGGCGCAGCAGAGGGTGCGGATGTGGTCCGCGAGGACGCGGAAGGCGACATCCTTCATTTCCAGCGCCGAGACGGTTTGGCGGTCGGTCGGTAGGGTGGCGCCATAGCGGTGCCCGCTCATGGATTCCAAGGCCGTGAATATGCCGGCGAAAAGATCGCTGTTGTAATTGCTGGGTGGTTGACTGAAGTCGGTGAAACCTTTGGTGGTGGCGATGATGCCAGCGACCCGTTCAAACCCCATTCCGGTATCAATGTGCTTATGGCGCAGAGGCAGGAATTCACCTGACTCCGTGGCATTGAACTGAATGAAAACGAGATTCCACAGCTCAATGCAATAGGGAGAATCGGCATTGACGAGGGACCCTCCGGTAAGACCGTCGGGGGTCAGGTCGATGTGGATCTCAGAGCAAGGGCCGCAGGGGCCGGTATCGCCCATCATCCAAAAATTGTCTTTTTTTCCACCGGTCAGGATGCGCTCCGCGGGATTGAGGCCGCTGGCACTTAGGACGGCGCTCCAATAGTCATAGGCTTCCTGGTCAAATTCCGCGGGATCGCCCGGCCCTGGTTTGTAGACGGTCACATAGAGCCGTTCCTTGGGCAGTTTCCAGACGTCGGTGAGCAACTCCCAGGCCCATGCGATGGCCTCTTTTTTGAAGTAGTCGCCGAAGGACCAGTTGCCGAGCATTTCGAAGAAGGTCTGGTGGTAGGTGTCCCAGCCGACGTCATCAAGGTCATTGTGTTTGCCGCCCGCGCGGATACATTTCTGCGTGTCCGCGACCCGTGGATGGGGGGCCTCTCGCTCCCCTAGGAAGGAGGGCACAAAGGGGTTCATGCCGGCGTTGGTGAAGAGCAGGTTGGGGGCGGTCGGCATCAATGGGGCCGAGGGCACAATGGCGTGCTCGCGCGCAGCGAAGAAGTCCATGAAGGACTGGCGGATTTCAGCGGAGGTCATGGTCATGAGGCGATGATTTCTGAAAAGAGCGGGCCGCGTGTCAAACGGCAAAGCGGGCCTTTACGGAAGTTGCAAGAAGGGCTTGCGGGGCGAGCGGCATCCATTTTTGCTATCACCGATGTTTCGGTCATTGAAAGAACGGTGGATACTGGCCAGCAAACGCTCCAAGCTGGCCTTCGGGGCGGTTCTCCTGCTCAGCGCGTTGTTGTTTTCGTTGCTGGTCCTCGTGTTGAGGAACTGGCAAGGGGAGGTTGTGGATTCGGTCCCGATCGCCGCCTCGGTCCCGGCGCCTCTTGAAGAGGTGCTCGAATGGGATGGCCAAGAGCGGCTCTCACCGGCCGGTCGCGCGGTGCTGCAGAGGCACTTTGCGGCTCTCGGAGGAGGGCAGCGGATTGGATCGGTCATCAGTCTGCTGGCCACTGGAGACATGGAATTTGCCATCGGGGAGCGGTTGCCGGCGGTGTTTATTCTAAAGGGCGATGAGATGCGCCTGTCGCTGAAGACGGCCAACGGCCAAGATATCTGGGTGGTGGGTGAAGAGGATGCCTGGCATTGTCGCTGGCGGGCGGGCAATCTGGTGGAGCGCGAAGACCTTGGTTCGGAAGGCCGTACGCAGTTGTTCCTGAGCCGTTACAGTCTGC
>JBEAQI010000211.1:0-3762 GCA_041163965.1 Verrucomicrobiota bacterium
CCGGATTCGAAAGGGAATACCCAATCCGCAAGCCGGCAAGCGCATAGATCTTGGAGAAAGTCCTCGTGGCAATCACCTTTACGCCATCCTTGATCAAGCCTGCCACATCCAAAGCGGCTTCCTCATACTCGGCATAAGCCTCATCATAGCAGAAAACGACATGGTCCGGCAGGGCGCGGGCAAAGGCCTCCACCTCGGCGACAGGTAGCGCCGTCCCTGTTGGATTGTTCGGGTTGGGCAAAAATACCAGACGGGTATGCTCGGTAATGGCCCCCAGCATGGCATCGAGGTCATGCACCAAACCCGGCATCGCCGTCGCCACAACCGTCGCCCCCGACAAAATAGCTGCAATACGATAGGAAATGAAACCATATTCACCGACTACGACTTCCACCCCGGGACCGCCAAATACGTCACACAACAAATAAAAGATCTCGTTCGAACCAGCCGCCAGAGTGATTCCCTCCGGCGCCCAGTCAAATTTCCGCGCAAGTGCTTGCACCAAAGCATGGCCACTGTTGTCGGGATAAAACTCCATGGAGTCGACAGCTTCTCGCATCGCCTCACGGGCCCCATCCGGAGGCCCCAGCGGATTTTCGTTGGAGGCCAACTTGACGACCGACTCCGGCCGCATTCCGAATTCTCGGCAAATCAGCTCGATGGGCTTGCCGGGTTGGTAAACCGGCAGGGTCTTCACGGCCGGTCGGGTGAGTTCAGAATATTGCATTGAATTTAGTCGCTGGTGTATCACCTTCCTCTCGAAAATCAACAACTGTGCACACTTTCAGTCATTTTCCCTACCGGAAAGCCACTGTCCTAGAAAACATGGCAGCCGATGCCGTCCTCCTCGAAATGTGCCTCTCACAGGCTTGCATGGGTCTGCGTTTTTACGGTTGGCTGAGCCCCGCCATGACCTTCGGTTATGGCCAGCGGTTCAATGCCCTGCCCCCTAGCGACCCCTTTGATCTCCCACGCCTCCGGCGACTGAGCGGCGGCGGCGTTGTTTATCATGGGTCGGACCTGACCTATGCCTTGGCCCTTCCAGCAGACTGTAGCTGGGCACGGATGCCGGCTGGAGACACTTACCTGCTCCTCCATACCAACCTGATCTCGGCCCTCCGGGACAATGGCTGTGACGCCCGACTGGCCGGTTGTCCCAAAAACTGTCCTGCCTCTGATGGCGATCCCGCGATCTGCTTTGTATACCCGCAATTGCACGATGTGCTCAGCAACGATGGCCGGAAAATTGCCGGAGCCGCGATGCGGCGTTCTGGGCGGGGAATGCTTATCCAAGGCAGTGTTCACCTTCCGGATTCCGTCACCGCGGACAACTTTCAGGAGGCCTTCCAGCTTCGCCTGAATGCCGCCCTTTCCGCCTCCAATATAACTGCCGCCTCCCTGCCAAGCGACCGTACTGCTGCATGGACAAGGAAATTTGCCGATCCGGCTTGGAACCACCGCCGCTGACTCAGACCCGCTGCAGGGAGATGACATTCTCAATGTGCCGAGTCTGGGGAAACAAATCAAAGGGTTGGACAGACCCTACCTCGTAGCCAGCCTTGAGCAAAATCGCCACGTCTCGCGCCTGCGTGTCAGGTCCACAGCTGACATACACAATCCGCGCTGGGCAGTACGCCAACAACTGTTCGAGGAAGGCCGCATCGCAGCCCTTCCGCGGTGGATCCAGCAGGACACAGCTTTGCTCCGGAGGAAAATTCAGTCCCGTAAATACAGCTTCGGCTTTACCGTGGGAAAACGCAATATTCGTGACCCCGTTCTCCGAGGCATTGGCGCGGGCGAGCGCAATCGCTTGCGGATTGATTTCAATCCCACAAACGGCCTCAAACAGCGACGCCCCATAAATGCCAAAGACCCCCACTCCGCAATAAGTGTCGATCAGATAACGAACCGGCTCTCCGGCGCACGCTCGTACCGTATACTCCACCAGACGGGGTAACATGAAGGGATTGTTCTGAAAAAACTCGCCCGCCACGAAGGAAAAGGTCTGCGTACCAACCCGCGTCCGGATCACCTTTTTCATGTCCGTCTCGACACCCTCCAGCCCATCCCTCAGCAGCAACGTCCCGCCTTTGCGATATGGGACGGCCCCCGCCCTCAGCCGCTGACGCTCCTGCTCAAGCGCGACGTTGATCGCTGGCAACGCGATCGGACAGCATGGGACATCCACAATCGAGCGGCTCATCGCCCGCTGAAACCCGATCGGGGTCTGCGCAATTTGGGGAGGCCGACTGAAATGGGGCGTCAGCTTGGATCGGTAGCCATAGGGATATTGCTCGTCTCCAACACATCGCTGCACGGTGATTTCCACCCCTGCCATCTTCGCCAACAGTTGCTCGATCTGCCGGCTCTTCCATTCGAGCTGGGCTGCATAACTATAATGCTGATATTGGCAGCCACCGCAGTCTCCGAATAGGGGGCAGCGCGGCTCCACGCGCTCCGGGGAAGGGCGCAACACCTCCACAAGGTCACCGTCTGAATACCTCGACTTGTTGCGCCATATCCTGACCCGTACACGCTCCCCAGGAAGCGCATAGGGAACAAACACCACCCAATCCTGCCATCGCCCCACCCCGTCTCCGAGATTCGTCAAATCTTCTATCTCCAACTCGATCTCCTCGTGATATGCAAATGGAACGGGTTTGAAATTTCGCGGCGCCTTCAACATGCCTCACTCCAAGACGCTCCGGACACAGAGCACAAGCGGCAAATTTGCTCGTATTCCCCACCCCCTTAGGAAAAAGTATACGCTCATGTTCGAGTCGATCACCAGCCTTCAAAATGACCGTGTCAAAAACCTGGTCCGTCTGCGCGACGGCGGTCACCGCCGCCGCCAATCGCGTTTCATTATTGAAGGTTGCCGTGAATTTGAACGGGCCACGGCCGCAAAATGGCCCATCGAGACCCTTTTCTTCGGAGAAGATTACTTTCGCGATGAAGACGCCTACAGGCTCCTCGAAACAGCTGAACAGGGCGGCATCGAACTGGTCAGACTGGGCAGGGATGCCTTCGCCAAAGTCGCCTTTCGACAGAATCCGGATGGCATTCTCGCCACCGCCCGCCAATTGGATAGAAAATTACCGGAAATCATCCGCAAAGAGGACAATCTGCTGGTCGTTCTGGAAGGCGTCGAGAAACCAGGCAACCTCGGGGCCGTCTTTCGTACCGCCAATGCCGCCGGTTGTGACGCCCTCATTCTGGCGGATCCCGTTTGCGACCCATACAGCCCACAGGCCATCCGCGCCTCTCAAGGGGCCTTCTTCGATCTTCCCTTCCACCAAGCGACCTCCGCTGAAGTCATTGCCTTCCTCACCGAAAGGGCGATTCAGCCCATCGTCACCTCCCCGGCCGGGACCATCAGCTTTTGGGAAGCCGACCTGCGAGCCTCGTGCGCCTTGGTCATGGGAAGCGAAGACAAAGGCTTGTCTGAGGCGTGGCTCGACTGTTCAGCCGCTTTCTTTCTCCCCATGCGGGGCTTGATGGACAGCCTGAACCTCGCATCCATGGCCGCCATCGGCCTTTTCGAAGCAGTGCGTCAGCGCTCCGTCGCTTCTTCCTGAACACGCTGCGCCACCAACTGATTCAAAGCCTGTAAATCAAGTTTTCCCGAGGCCAGGCTCGGGATCGCATCAACCCTCAATATGGTGCGCGGAATCCAGAGATTGGGAATGCCTTCCTGCATCAATCGCTCTCTCAATACAGCGGGCTTGATGTCTACCGCACTGAGCAGAACCAGGGCCTCAC
>JBEAQI010000212.1:0-2654 GCA_041163965.1 Verrucomicrobiota bacterium
ACTCCGGACAAATTGAGCGGCACGACCCGCGCACCGCTTGAAGCAGCCTGCGATGCTCACTTGCGCACGGTCATCGGGATTCTTGAACCGGATATCTTGGTGGGTGTCGGGGGCTTTGCCACGCACTGTCTGGAAGGGGTCGCGCCGCCCGGAGTCCGCGTCGGAACCCTCCTGCACCCAAGCCCTGCCAGTCCCATCGCAAACCGGGAATGGCCCCAACGCCCTATTCGGCAACTGAGGGATTTGGGAATCGTCCACGCTTGAGGAAAGGGCTTTGTGGGAAATGTTTCTCTCCCCGTTGACCAATGGTGAGAAGCGGGACAGTTTTCCGTCATGAACATCCTCATTGCCTTTGATTCGTTCAAGGATGCCATCTCGGCCGCCGAAGCGGGGCGGATCGCCGAAAAAGTCGTCTCACAGCGTCTCCCGCAGGCCTCTGTCCACCTCGCTCCCATAACCGACGGAGGGGAAGGGTTTGCAGACATCCTGAGCAATGCCTTGGGGGGTGAACTTCGCCACCACAGCGTCGCAGGCCCGCATTTCGCACCCGTCGAGGGACGCTTCGGACTGGTCCCGTTGGAGGCTGTCCCGCCGACCGCCCTGAGCCGCCTCGACCTCCCGGTCAGCGCCCATGGTCGCCCCATGGCCATCGTCGAGATGGCCTCCGCCAGCGGTCTCGAGAGTATTCCGCGGGAGGCAAGGGACCCATGGACGGCTTCGAGCCTCGGAACGGGGCAACTGCTGCAGGAAGCCGTGCACGCTGGCGCGGGCTCAATTGTGCTCGGGATCGGAGGGAGTGCCACTAATGACGCCGGGGCTGGGGCCCTTGAGGCGCTCGGCGTCTGCTATTACGACCGGGACTTGCAACCGGTCCGGCGCGTCACCCCCTCCACCTTCAAGGATATCAACTCCGCCGGCTCCACTTCCCACCTCATCAATGCCTTTCCGGCCCTACGGATCGCCTGCGACGTCAGCAATCCGCTCACTGGACCACACGGAGCGACCCGTATTTTCGGGCCGCAAAAGGGACTCAAGGAAGTGGATGCGGACCGCATGGAACGCACCATCCAAAAAATGGGCTGTCGCCTCCTGGGCTTGTTTGGACATCCACCCTCGGAATGGGAACGGCTCCTTGCCGAACCGGGCGCGGGGGCCGCCGGCGGCGCGGGATTCGCGCTCCGTCACGCCCTCCCGGACAGTCGCTTTGTCGAGGGGGCACCGCTGGTAGCCGATTTGTTGGACCTTCCCGCCAAGGCTGCCGCAGCAGACCTGCTGATCACCGGCGAGGGTCGTCTCGACCAAAGTTCCCTTCATGGGAAAGGTCCCCTCGCCGTGGCACGCTTACTGCCCGCCACCAAGCGCTGTCTGATTCTGGTCGGCAGTGCTGAGGCCACTGTCGTCGACCAGCTTGCCAAAGCCCATCCGAATATCCTTGTGGTGCCCATTTCAGATCCGGAATGGCCTCTTGAAACCGCTCTCGCCCGTACCGGGGACGCGATTGCGACCGCGCTCGAGAAGGTGCTTTGACTCCTCAACAGCCTGCCCGCATGACGCATGAAGCAAGACGCCTGAACCAGCAGCGGCACTCCCGCATTGCCCGCGTCAAGCGCATCCTGCGTTGGATGCCGCGACGGTCCAACATGCACCGGTACCCCGTGCTGCGCTGGTTCAAATCGCTCACCCCCAAAAGACCGGAAATCTGGTCCTTTCGCGTCAAACGGGTCGTTCCGGCTCTCTACGGCGGGTTTGTTCTCTCCCTGCTGCCGCTCTACGGCGTTCAGCTGCCACTGTCGGTCATTCTGGCGTGGCTGATCCGCGCCAACCTGCCGGTCTTCTTTTCGCTTCAATTCATCACCAACCCATTCACGCTCTTGCCAATCTATTTCGCCTGTTTCCAGGTTGGGCGCATTTTTCTCGCCCTGTTTGGCATGGAGGTGGGCGGGATAAGCATTCAGGAGATGAATGGGTTAATCCTGCAAGTGGCGGAGGGTAGTCTGTGGCATCAGCTCTACTCGATTTGGAAAGTATGGCTGGTCACCGCCATGGGGGGAATCATCCTAGGCACCTTTTTCGGCTCCATCTCCTCCGCTATTTACAAACTTGCGGCCTACGAGGTGAATATCTCTTATCATCGGCTCAAACAGCTCCAGTCGAATGGAAAAGCCGGCCCTTCCACCGACAAACCGGAACAACCCCTTCCACTCGACCCACCATCCTGACCCGACCGATGTCCATTCCTCGTCGCTCCTTCCTAAAAAGCCTCCCCGTCCTATTCTACGGGATGGGGCAGGCAGCCCCGCCATCAGTCGTGCTTCCAGGGATAGATGTCCTGGAACAAAATGGTTTTCGTGACTTGATGGGACAACGGGTGGGCCTGCTCACCCACCCCGCCGGCGTCAACCGCCGTGGGATTGCCTCCATCGACGTCTTGCGCCGTGCCAAAGGGGTCCGCCTCGTCGCCCTCTTCGGTCCGGAACACGGAATTTACGGAAATGAAAAGGCCAATATCCCGGTGGAGGACAAAATCGACCCACGCACCGGATTGCCGGTCTTTTCGCTCTACGGAAAATTCCGCCGCCCCACAAAGAACATGCTTGATCGCATCGATGTCATGGTCATCGACCTCCAGGATATCGGCGCCCGCAGCTACACCT
>JBEAQI010000213.1:0-4873 GCA_041163965.1 Verrucomicrobiota bacterium
GAATCTTCTCACGTTTCAGAGACATTGTTAGTTCAAACATCAACACCATGCTGGAAAAGGCCGAAGACCCGGAAAAGCTCATCAAGCTGATGATCCAGGAAATGGAGGACACCCTTGTGGAATTAAAGGCCTCCTGCGCCGGGGCGATGGCCAAAGAGACGCAGGTGCACCGTGCCGCCCAAGCCGCTGACGAACGGGCCTCCAACTGGGAACGGAAGGCCAAGCTGGCCATCGAAAAAGGCCGGGAAGACCTCGCCCGCGAGGCCCTCTTCGAGAAGCGTGCCGCACGCGAGGAAGCAGAGCACCGACTCACTGAAACCACCAACTTCAAGGAGCTTATCCGGAAATACAAAGCGGACATTGTTCAGCTGGAAGAGAAACTGGAAGCGGCCCGCAACAAGCACCGCATCCTTGTGCAACGGCATATCCACGCCTCGCAGCGCAAAACAGCCCAAACGAAAATTCGTCAAGCTGAGACCACCGACGCCTTTATCCGATTTGAGCAATTCGAAACGCGCATCGACCGCATGGATGCCGAGGCAGATCTCGTCAACATCCGGGGCAAAAACTTGGAAGATGCCTTCCACAAGCTGGAAAAGGACGATGAGATTGAAAAAGAGCTGGAATCCATTAAAGATTCCTTAAACCCGCGGAACCCTACCGCCTGAGACGAGAACCGTCCCCAGCCAACCTTATTCCTCCATGAACGAAAACCTAGTCCCCGTCCTCATTGTCCTGATCGTCGTCGGTCTGCCCGTCATGGGCGCCGTTCTCATCAAGCTGGCGAAAATTGTCACAGGTGAGACCGGGGCCCGCCGCCACGGGGGATCAAGCGCGGCGGATGACGCCCAAGTCATGCAGGACTTGCATCGCACCCTGTTGCGGCTTGAGAAACGCATCGACGCCATCGAAACCATTATCGAAGACAAAAAAACACGCTAACCGCTTTTATTCAAAACGACATGACCTCGACTTACGATTCCTCCCGTACCCTCTACCGCTCCCGACAAGGTTGGTTATTTGGCGTCTGCCGCGGCATCGCCGACTACGCCTCCATCAATGTCCTCTGGGTGCGCCTCGCGGTGATTATCGCCACCTGTCTCACCGCCTTCTGGCCAATGGTCCTCGTTTACATTGTCGCCGCCATCTTCCTGCGCCCGGCCCCTGTCATCAGCTTCAGCAGCGATGAGGACTGGTCCTTTTACCAAACTTATGTATCTAACCGGGAAATGGCCCTCCAGCGCCTGCGGAGCCGGCTGGCCGCCCTCGACAAACGCACTCGGCGCGTCGAGAACCACGTCACCCGCAAGGAGTATGACTGGGACCAACGCTTCAACTCGGAGACCTGATTTTCTCCTCGACCGTAGAATTCTGCCTGATTTAACAAACCGGTATTGCGCGAGATGCGTTTTACCGGTTTTTTATTTGTGTGGCAATGGATCTGAAGAAGCATCCCTTTTTTCGGGAGATTGATGCGGATAGCGCGGAGTCGCTGAGGCGGTCAGCCATGCTGCAAAAGCTGGAACGGGGCACCGTCATCTTCGAGGAGGGAGAGCTATCGGATACGTTATATCTGGTCCTCGAAGGGCAGGTGGCGTTCTCCAAAGCGCTGCCGCGCCGAGGTTTTCTGCAGGTGAGTTCATGCAAGGAAGGGGACTCGTTCGGAGAAATTGGGATCATCACCAGCGACCGGCGGTCGCTGCGGGCAGTGGCGGCAACCGATTGCGTGATCGCGTGCATCCCCGGTGCCGCAGTAGTAAGTTATCTCTCGAAACTGCCCGGACCAGTGCAGGGAATCCTGCAATCCCTGATCGGGCACCTCAATGTCACGACGCATCATTTCGTCGACGACCGTGTACGACAGGAAAAAATGGCCTTGGTGGGGAATATGACGAACACGATCATCCACGACTTCAAGAATCCATTCTGTCTAATCAGCCTGAGCGCACAAATGTTACGGCAGCGTCACCGAGACGATGCGTCTCAACAACTATGCCAGAACATCGAAAAGCAGGTCGACCGGATGGTCACGATGGTCACTGAATTGGCGGAGTTTTCCCGCGGTGAACACAGTATCGTCAAAACCCGGATCAGCCTTCCTGAATTCTTTGACGAGTTTCGGGCCCTCAATCAGCCCTACTTTGAACAGAGCAAAGTGAGCATCGACATCAAGCCGCCTAAAGGGGTTGTTCTCGGTTCGAAAGCCAAGCTGATCCGCGTCTTCCAAAATCTGATCAGTAATGCCATCGAGGCCTTTGGGGAAAAGGAAGGAAACATTCGCGTCACTGGAACCTTGAAACCATCAGACAAGGTCGTGGAGATCCAAGTAGAGGACAACGCTGACGGTATTCCGGAATCCATCCGCGAGCACCTCTTTGAACCATTTGTCTCCTTCGGCAAACGGGAGGGGACTGGTCTGGGCACCGCCATAGCACGTTCCATCGTAGAGGCTCACGGCGGCGACATCCGCTTCCGAACGGAAACGGGTCGGGGCACGGTCTTCATCATCACCCTTCCCCTGGCCCGCTGATCTCGCCAGGCCCTATCCGCAACCGCAAGGATGGGCCGACCTGATGGCACGTTCCCGCCATGCGGTCGTACAAGCGCGCTGAGGGCCAATCAAACAGCCCCGCCCATTCCGCCCGCATTCCCACCCTAATCCTGAGATCTCCGCGCATTGGGACGGTACTGTGAAACCGGATGCAGTGCCCATTATCCTCCATCGCGAAGTGCCAATCGCGCCACTGCTCAACCCTGCCATCTTGAATCAACTCGACTTCAATTGTTTCCGGCAGGGCCTCCACCCCACCCGGCAAGGGCACTTCCAATTCGATCGGTGCTCCCGCCTGGAGGCCTTGCAAAGTGATCCGGCGATAGAGCAAATCCAACTGCCCGACAACGGCGTCCGGCGCCTCCAGAGTAGTGATTTTGGACAAGGGCCCGCGCAACAGAGTGGGCTCTTCAAAGTGCCGGCTCGTGATCGTCGACGCATTCAACCACTCCGGGCAGTCACGTTGGGCAACTTCACGGGCCTCGATCAGGACAAAGAGGGGCACCGCAAGTTGGGACGTATCGAGCCGTAGCGTTTCTTCCATTTGTCGAGATTCGCTTGCATCCTTCTTCAGCAGCGTCAGCGCCACCCTCTCGCCAGCGGGCAGTCGCTTTAAGGAATCCTCTCCGATGGCGTAAGCAAAGCTTCCCTCGACATCAAAGTCACCGCGCCAGTAGTAATCGGAGGCAAGGCTCATGAACGCTGCGTACTGCTCCCACCCCGTTACTGGACTCTCCCCGGAAAGATCCGGCAACATCCGGGCCAGAACCGCTGAAGCACGAGCGTCATCAGACAAATCCTTTTTCAATACCTCATACAGCAGACCGCGCTCGGAAAGGAGAAGCAGGCTCGCTCCATCGCCCGCCTCCAACAAAGACACAAGGGATTCACTCAGCAACCGCACCTCCTCCTCAAACGAAAAATTCTCGGCGGTTTGCAAAAGCATGGCCTGTTGCGCTAAACTAAAATCATCGCGTTTTTGAAAGAGATCGAGAAAATGGCGAGCTTCCAAACGCGTAGGACCCCGCCCTCCACCAGCAGCGGAGATTGACAGCGTCCTGAGACCCAAGAGCCGGTCTCCCTCGAGTTGAGCGGCGGAGAGAAGGCTTTTTTCGAGATACTCTCGGCCCTGGGAGAGATGCGCCATGAGGTCCGTATCCAGATTCGATGCCCCTAGTTCAAGACTGGCCACAATCAAAGCGCTCAACCAAAGACTATCCGCACCATCAGGCAAATGACTCCAGCCACCGCCAGTCGCCGCATGTCGCGTCAAAGCCTGCGCAAGACGCATCGCCGATTCTTGCCCAGAAGCAGTCGATTCCACTCCGTGGCGAGACTCCACCATCGCGAGAAGCCAGTCTCCCATGGCCCTCAACAAGTCGTCACCCGGCCGCACCCGGCTTCGCATCAAGTCCCAGAGCGGCCTTACCAGAGAGCCTATCCCGGGAGCCAGGATGACGCTGCCAGCCTCAGCCCCTTCCACCCGGGTCGGGATATCACCCGAAAAGCCCGCTTCCTGCGTCAAAATAGCCCATGGGAGCACCACAGCGGAGGCGGAAGTGGCGACCGGGTGCACCGCCTCCACCGCCACTTCCTCATTCGCCAACTGTATCATAAGCGCCCCCTCGCTCTCACGCCCCACTCGCGCCGACAACTCAAAGGCTACCGTCCTTACTGCCGGCACCTGAAGAAACAGGGGAATCTGACGATCCAACTCCAACCCCTCCGGCAGACGAATCTGAGAATTCAGATAAAGGGCCTTGGACAGCGAATTCCTCAGCTCCAAATCAAATTGGGCGATGTCACCAACCCGAAGACGGTCTGGACCACGAATGGTCGCCTGTATCGGCAAATCCGTCGAAATGGACCATCGCTTTTCGTGCAAATCGCCTTTTTCGATGCCATATATCACCAGATCCCACGAGCCGGATTGCGCGGGCAAGACAGCATTGAGCTCGCGCGGCATCGGATAGGGAGACTGCTGATCCAAAATTCGAGGCCCTCCATCATACCGTATGGCCGCAGTTTTCAACTCGGGATACAGCGTCAGCAAGGCCCTTGGATTGGCCACCAGCGATCCAACCGGCATGGCCTCACCGCCCTCCTCCAATGCCGTCTCCCGAAGCGGAAGGGCCCGGCTTAAGGAACGGATCGTCGATCTGGGAAGAAACGCCTGCGGAGGAAACTTGAACACGGACTCTGGAAAAGGAAGATCCTCTTCAAATGTCCACCAAAGGGGAATGTTCTTTTCACTGACATGGAGAAAGGCCTGCAAAGGGCCACCAGGACGCAATCCTATCCGTCGATCTGTCTCTAGCCTCC
>JBEAQI010000214.1:0-2765 GCA_041163965.1 Verrucomicrobiota bacterium
GAGCGCTCCGCGGTGGCGGTATTTCCGACCACGTCCGTCGCCTCGACGGTGAGGGTGTAGTTGCCATTGACGAGGCACCAACTGCCATTGGCTCCCACGTCGGGAAAATCCGCCTCCATGACCCACTGAACCTGCGAACCGCCATCATCGCCCGAAAAGGCTCCCTGGTACCACGCGTCGTTCTCATCGGCGGTCCAGCCGATGGGTGACCAGAGGATGTTTTCGCCGGCGCGCCTCAATTGAATGCGAACGGTTGGCCTTCCAGAGCCATCGACAGCGGTGCCAGTGATACTGCTGGCATCGATACGTGGTCCGGTTTCGACATAATCGACCGGTGGCCACTGGATAGCGATAGAGGGCGGGGTGGCGTCCACGCGGAAGATGACATTGTTCTGACCAATATTGCCGCCAGCGACGGCCGCTGAAACGGAGCCTTGGTCGTCGATGGCCGAGACGGAGACCGCGTAGAGGCCGTCCTCCGGAGGAAGGGTGCCGGTGTAGGTCCATGTGCCACCGGTCGGAGCCACTGCGGCGGTGACGTAGGTCTGCGAATCTGTCCATGTAGCTCCGTTCCAATATTGGCCGTTGCGGTAAATGACGATGCGCAATTCCACGAGTTGATAGGTTCCTTGGGGCATGGCGGATCCCGAAAGGGTCCCGAGGGACGGCAGGAGGGCCTGATGCGAAATCGAGGTGAGCGAGACCGCGGGGGTGCGAACGATGGAGAAGAGCGCGTTGACCCATGGGGATGCCCCGAGGCGTCCCTGCTCGGCAACATTGGCGGATTGCGCATGGATCTGGTATCGACCGTTGCCGAGGCTCGACGGGAGGACAAAATTCCAAGATGAGTCACTTCCGGTCACCGAAGAAAGGTGGTCCGCAAAAACAAAGCCTGCGCTATCAAAGGTGTCGCTATTCCAGTTGTACCAGCGGCCGACCTCCTCCGAATAGAGGGCGAAGCGGCGCTCGGTGAGGGTGGTCTGGACGGGAGTCGAGGCGGTGCCCTGTATGAGAGGCGGTTCGGCATAGGTTTCCCCAGCGGGCGAGTCGATGGTGAGGGTGGGGTCAAGGAGTTCTCCGGCGATGGTGAATTCGGCGACGGCCCACTGGCTTTCAAGGCCTGTGGCATCCTTGGCGGCGACGGTCAGGCGATAGGTCCCATCGGGAAGGGCGGGCATGGCAAGGGTCCACTCGTTGGCAGGCGGGAGCTGCTTTTGTGCGGCTTCGGTGAAATCGGAGCGCCATGAGGAGGAGGTCCAATCGAAGTAGCGTCCGCCGGGACCAGCTTCATAGAGCCATGCGCGGATGCCGGTGATGCCGGAGGCGTCGAAGGCAGTGCCGGTGGCTTCGGTCAGTTGGCCCACTACCGGTCCCCGGTCAGCTGGACTAGTGATAATGGCAAGGGGCCGATCCTGATCCTGAAAGACATACAGATCGGCATAGCTGGCGGCAGGATCAGAGGTGTCGATGTTGCGGATCGCGACATGGCTGGAGGGCCCATCGCCCCATTCACCCCAGTCCGGATAGGCCTTCGAGCTGGGAAGGGAGCCGTCGTCAAACGCGGTGGCGGTGGTGAAGGGGTCGGCGATGTCACCCCGATTGGCCGTACCACTGCCGCTGGTCAGTTCCAGATCGAAGCGCCCGTCGGCCTGCTCAAGAGCGACCAGATAGTGGCCGAATCCCGTGCGGCTGTATTCTGGGTGATTGTACCATTGTTGGTCGTTTTGGGAATCCTCCGTGCGGTCGTTGACGCTGATGTGATAGATCAGCAACCCTTCGCCCGGAAGGCCCCGGTCAAAACCGACGCGCCGGCGCGTTTCGGCGAGAAAGTACTGTGGTCCGTTGGCCCCCTCCGTCCAGAGGCGGTGCACGGTCCGTTCGTTGCCGCTGGCGTTGGGAATGCGGGCCCGGATGGTGTTCTGGGTGAGATTGACGGCTTGGTCCCAACCGAGAAGAAGACGGCAGTAGGGGTCCGGCCATGCCGGGCTGTCCCCGGCCTGCCCATTCGCCTGGTTATAGGTCCCGCTCGCCATCAGGCTCCAATTGCCAAGGCCGGCTGAACGCGGTGCGGTCCGGTCGTACAAATCGGGCAGGCCGAGGGCGTGGGCAAACTCGTGGCAGAAAGTCCCAATGGGTGCCCGCACGAGGGCGGAGGGATCGGCGGAGGATTGGTTCAATTCCGCGGCAGTGAAGTACAGACCGATATAGACCTTCTCGCCTTGCGCGTTGGTGCTGCCCGTGTCGAGGGGGGCGCCGTCCGTAAAGTTGGGCCAGATGTCCTCGTAGGAGGATTGGTGGGGCCAAATGGTCTGTGGGCCCCCGCCATCGGCCTCCCCTTGACCTTGGAAGACAATGGCCAGCATGTCCACAAAACCGTCGTTGTCGGCGTCGTAGGGCCCGAAATCGAACCCCCCATCACGTTGGCCAAGCAAGGCGACCGAATTCTGCACAAGGGCGCGGAGGCGGACCTGGTCATGCACGCCGCCGGTGGCGGAGGGGCTGCCATAATCCGCAGTGGTCAATGGCAGGTTGATCCAGCCGACGGCCTCTCCCGTGAGCAGCAGCTTGCCGCCTGAGACTTCCAGATAGTAATCGGCGACGGTGTTTTTTGGAACGGAACCGGTGGTGACGCCGTAGATTTTTTCTTGAAAGTAGCTGATCGGCGTCAGTGAGGAGGCAGGCGGGCTGTCGCTGAAGCGGACACAGATGGTCAACAGTTTTTTCTCGACCGGCCCCGGTGTCGACATCGCTTCCCGCATGGCGGT
>JBEAQI010000215.1:0-3824 GCA_041163965.1 Verrucomicrobiota bacterium
CCACACCGACACCAACCTCCTCTGGGGACCCCTCAACACCCGCTTCTGGCCCTACGCGGATCCGCACAACACCGAACTGGCGCTTGGATTGACCCCGCTGTTGGCCCTCTTGGCCGGAACCATGGCGCTCTACGTTTTCCTGCGACCATCTCTGCGTGCCCAGCCGGTGATGGCCATCGCGGCCGTTGTTTTGTGCGGGGGGATGGCCCTTCTCGTGAGAGAGGGCGACTTCATCTTATGGAAATTCATTTTTGAGACCCTCCCAGGTGCGGAGGCGATCCGTGTTCCCTCACGCCTTAATGTGGTCCTCGTCATTCCGGCGATTTTACTGGGGGCCCACTTTTTGCATTACCTGTTCTCCCATCCTACTGGACTTTGGAGAAAGGTCGGAGGCCTTCTGGCTGTCTTGCTGGTTGCCGAACAAATCCAACTGGTGGACTCCGCGAATCTCCATCGCGCCGAAAAGCTGCGTTTGGCCATTCGGGCCACGCCTCCACCGGCGGAGGCGGAGGCATTTCTAGCATTCAGTGAACCCTGGAGGGGATGGAACCGGGATGTTCCGCAAAACACGGCCATTTTTCTGGCCGAACAGTGGGGCCTGCCTACCATCAATGGGCGCAGTGGATTCGCTCCGCCCGAGTGGAATTTTTTTAATATGGAGCCCGGGGCCGCTCTACACGCCTTGGCTCCATGGGCCGAAGCATCCGGTATGACCAACCGAGTGGCGCTTTACGATATTTCCACCAACACGTGGTTTCGAACCTTCGATTTCGCCCTGACAGGGGACGCCTCCTTGCTCGACATTGACCTCCTAAGCCTCGCGCCGGACCGCTTTAACACGCTCGTCGCCGCGGATTGGTCAGGCCATGAGCCATGGGGGCTCTGGTCGGACGGGGCCACGCCGACCCTCGTATTCCAACCCGTTCACTTTCCTGAACCCACGGCCGCTCTATCTCTTGTGGCCCGTGCATTTCTTCACCTAGATAAACCAACCTCCCTCGTTGGCCTAATTGTCAATGGCCGCCCCATCAAAAGTTGGACGCTTACCCTCGAGCAGCCAGTTGTGCGGGAGATCGTTCGCCTGCCCGCCGATATCGGGCCTATTCGCGAAATGGTATTTGATATTGCCGAACCCGTCTCACCGGCCTCCCTCGGTGTCAGCTCGGATGAGCGTCTCCTCGGCATTGGCCTCGAATCGCTCATTTTCCACGGCTCCTTCCCGGAATAAGCGGCCCGCCCGCTGCTTTGGGCTGATCGGCTATTTGTTTTCCCTCGCTGGGATGGCGGCAAGAAGGCGATTCAGCTCCGCCTTGTGCCAGTTTTCCGCTTCCCTGAGTCGCCGATTCTCATCTTCGAGCTGCCGAAGCCGTTGCGCCTTGATCTCCATCTGTGCTCGGAGTCGATCCTGTGGGGCGCGGAACATGGTAGGCTGGTCCCAGCCGTGGGCCGGTCCATTGGCATTCTGAAGATTGAACAACTCCACCCCATACCGCTGATACAACTCCGGGTGCTCATGGGAAATCAGGTCATACAGATACAGTTTTTTGTCGTTCTCGATGACCTTGAACATGGAGTCCTCCCGGATCCGGTAGCGCACGAGCGGCTCCGGGATGGATACCCCGCCACAGCCTGCCTCAGCCATGGAAATCCAGCCCTCAAAATCCTCCAAGCCGTAAATGATGTGCGGTTTGTTGCGCCCGTGGCGGAGAAAACTGTCCCGTCTCACCACGACCAGTGGCACCAGTTCGTTGTGACACAACAAATACGGCAGATCAAAACTCCATGAATGCCAGATACCGTGGCCCCCGTCAAAGAACCGGACCCACGAATAGGCAAGATGAACGTTTTTGAAACGCTGCAGGACCGCCATTGCGCGGGCCAAAAAGGTCGGGCCGACACAATCATCCGCATCGACAAAGGCCACCAGCTCCCCACGCGCCAACTCCGCCCCGACATTTCGGGCATTCGCAAGGCCTCCATTGGGAATATTCAATACCCGCATTTGGGGATAGCCCACCGCTTCCTGCTCCCGGAGCACCTCGATACTATCGGCATCGGTTGACCCGTCGTTGACCACAATTACTTCAAATCGAACCCCCTCACTGCCATAAACAGATTGCAAACATTCCGGGAGAAACCGCCCCAGATTGTAGTAAGGAATCACGACCGATATTAGCGGACCAGCGGAAAGCGGTGTGACCGGCGGGCTGTCGCGCAGCACTTGGTTATTGAAGGGATAAACGTCTCTTGGGCGATGCGTCCGGAGGACCGTCTCAAAATGACTCGTGCGACGGCGGACCACTTCCCCTGGTTCGCAGAAACGTCCGATGCGCTCCTGCGCAGCCTGGCCCATGGACAGGCGCTCCTGCTCCGAGAGAGCAAGGGCCTTGCGCATGGCTTGTTCCAGCTCCCCGCATTTGGCGTGGCTGAAGACAAACCCACCATGGCCATCCTCTCCGACCATCTCCGCTTGGCCTCCCTGGGCGGAGGCGATGACCACCTTTCCCAAGCTCATGGCCTCAATGCAGGTGTTTGGAAAATTCTCCCAGAGACTTGGGACGAGCACCGCCGTGGCTTCGCGCATCAGTTCCAAACACTCCCCATGTGGTCGGGCCCCATGAAAGAGGAGCCGACCCTCTTCCACTCTACCCCGATACCGTTTTTTGAGGTGGGCCTCCAAGCTGCCGCCTTTTAGAGGCGTATGAACATCTCCCCCCACCAACTCCAACCGGAAGTCCACGCCATCCCTCCACAAACGTTCAGCAGCCTCCAGCAAGGGTTCCACCCCCTTGCGCAGCTCGATGCGTCCAGCGTAAAGCAACCGCGCGGCCTGACCCGGATAGACGTGGCCCATCGCGACCCCGTGCGGCCACGGATAAGGAATCGTTGTGATCCCGGGTAAGCCCCCACCAAGCATTTCATTCAATTCATTGGCAATGAAATGACTCGGGCTAAGTAGGGCGTCAGCCAATCGAATGGTCGCCACTTCCATTCTCCCTATCCAGTAGTCGGGCAGCTTGTGACGGGGATACTGGTTGACGTGCTGCACCGCAAAATCGGGCGTGTGCAGGTGGGTGACCACGGGGACGTGCTCCAGGAATCCCGGCGACGTGTGTTTCTTTTGCAGAATGAAATATCCCAATGCCGCGTATTCCTGACATTCAATGAGGTCCGGCTCACCCTCTGCCCGCAAAAGGCCCTCGACCTCTTCAAGGTATTGGTAGCTCAATGCCGCGAAATAGGCCATGTTATTGAAGGGCCATCCCGGATGCGCGTCAGGCTCCGGGTTTTCGCACGGTTGGCGCGATGCCTCGTAGCGGTGGCGAAACTCGTACAGGCGATATCCCTCCGAAACCTTGGTAAAACCCGATTTTTCTCCCCGTGAGATGACCGTTACCTCGTGCCCGTCAGCTCCAAAAAGGCGCGCGAAATTGTCGACATAGCGCGCGATCCCACCTGCCCAGTGATGCGGCGTCTCCGATGTGAGTATCCAAATTTTCATGTCCTTCCGGGGCGCGATTCGCCAACCTTCCCCTTTTCCAGCAATTCATTTTTCTCACGCCAAAGCGCCTCCAGTCGGCGCTCGGACTCCCTCAACCGGTCTTCCGCCGACACAGCGGCTTTCCACCACTTTTCCACATCCCTTTCGAGCGTCCGGATACGGCGCCGACTCCATTCCTCGTAAGTGTCAAACGGGCTGTTCGCGGCGGGCTTGACCCACTTCTGCGCGGATCCATTGGCGTTCTGCAGGGCAAAGATTTCCGGTCCATATGTCCGGTATAGTTCGGGATGCTTTCGCGAGATCAATTCCTGCAAGTGGAGGT
>JBEAQI010000216.1:0-7090 GCA_041163965.1 Verrucomicrobiota bacterium
CGGTTTGGCAAAGCCGCGCGGCGCCAATACAAGCGGGGTGGCGAATGGAAATGAGTTACCGGCCGCGAACCCGCATAAATAAAAACTTTGGAGGTGAGGGGATTTGAACCCCTGTCCCGGATGCTTCCGTGTACCGCCTCTACAAGCTTAGCCGATTGATTAAGGTTCACCTTTCGGGCGCGAAGCGGCACGCTCCCGATTGGCTAGGGGCCTGTTGAATACAGCCTGGGCCCGGTCCTCCGGCACAGGCTATGCCCGCTAGTCGTCGGATCGCCCCTCAGCGGGTGTCAGAGGGTCACCGTCGCAGCAAAATTAAGCTGCGAGTGCGTATTCGTTTTCGCCATTTATTGGCTTGGTCGATTTATAAGGAGCCTTCGACCAACTCCTGCCTGCCACAATACACATTCACATCCGGTCGAATTCCAGAACACCCCCAAAAGAATGCTCTGAACCGACTGGATAGAGTCGATTCAAAGAACAAGACATGACTATACCGCAAGACGGCAAAAATTGTCAATGGGGGTGGGGCCGAATTTGCTTTAATGGGATTGATTTCTGGAAGGAGCGCCGTTTGATGACCCGTTTATGTCGATAGGATTGATATTTTCCGGTCAGGGTGCGCAGCAAGTGGGGATGGGGAGGTGCCTTGCGGCGGCCAATCCCTTGGCAGCGGAACGGTATGCCGAGGCCGATTCCATTCTCGGATGGTCGTTGAGCAAGATTTCGTGGGAGGGACCTGAGGAGGAGTTGACCAAAACCGCGGTTTGCCAGCCTGCGCTATTTGTGCATGGCATGGTGGTGTACCAGTTATTGAAAGAGGCTGGGCTTTTGGAAAAAGAGGCCGTTGCGGCCGGTCTGAGTTTGGGGGAGCTGACCGCTTTGACGGCTGCGGGTGCGTTGACCTTTGCCGACGGGCTGCGCCTTGTGGCGGAGCGCGGGCGGCTGATGCAGGCGGCCTGTGAGGCGACCGAAGGAACGATGGCCTCGATCATCGGTGGTTCCGAGGCCCAGGTTCGCGACTTGTGCGAAGCCCATGACATTGACATGGCGAATCTCAACTGTCCCGGGCAGATTGTGATATCCGGGGAACGGGAAAAGGTGGCCGCGGCGGTGGAAGCGGCCAAGAGCATCTCCGAATTCAAGTTGGTAAAGCCCTTGAATGTTGCGGGGGCCTACCACAGCCGCCTCATGGAGCCGGCGCGCGCCGCTTTTGCGGCCGTTTTGGCGGAGTGTCCCATCGCCGCTCCCCGCTTGACGGTTTTGAGCAATACCACTGGGAAGGCGGTGTCCACTCCCGCTGAAATCCGGGAGGCGCTGGCGAGACAGGTGGTGTCCAGCGTCCGTTGGGAAGACTGTATGCGCGAATCCATCCGACTGGGCGCGACTCAGTTTTATGAGTGCGGGATGGGCGGGGTGCTCGCGGGGTTGGCGCGGCGCATTGACCGCTCTGTGCCAGTGGTCTCGATCGCCACCGCGGAGAATCTCGAATCCATCACGAAAGCCTGATATGGAAGGGATCAAGCGGGTCAGAAACTTTTGTATCATCGCCCATATTGACCATGGGAAAACCACCCTGAGCGATCGTCTGCTGGAGGCCACGCAAACCGTGACGCAGCGCGAGATGCAGGAACAATTGCTCGATTCGATGGATCTCGAGCGCGAGCGCGGGATCACCATCAAGAGTCATCCAGTGACGTTGCGGCATGTCGCGGCAGACGGGACCGTGTACACCTTTAATCTGATCGATACCCCTGGACACGTCGATTTCAGCTACGAGGTGTCGCGCAGCCTGACGGCTTGCGAGGGGGCCCTGTTGTTGGTTGACGCGGCGCAGGGCATTGAAGCCCAGACGGTAGCCAACGCCCATTTGGCGATTGAGCTGGGGATGGAAATCATTCCTGTCATCAACAAGATCGATCTGCCGAGTGCGGATATTCCGATGGTGCAGCAGCAGTTGGAGGACATTCTGGCGATTCCCGCGGACGAGGCCATCATGGCCAGTGCCAAGGTCGGCAAAGGCATTCCCGAAATCATCGAGGCGATTGTGCAGCGCGTTCCCGCGCCGCGATGGGGCGATTACCCGGCGACCCGCACGCTCATTTTTGACAGCGTGTACGACGCCTTCAAGGGGGTTATCTGCTACGTTCGGGTCTTTTCCGGGACGCTGAAGCGGGGGGACACGGTGCTCCTGATGAGCGACAACCGGAAAGCGGAGGTCAAGGAAGTCGGCATCTTTTCGCCGGGGCCCAAAAAGGTGGACATTCTGGAGCCCGGCTCGGTGGGTTATCTCGTGACCAACATCAAGGAGGTCTCAGAGGTCAAGATCGGGGATACCATTACCCATGCTGCCAATCCGGCCAAGGAGATGCTGCCCGGCTACAAGGAAGTGCGGCCGATGGTTTTCTCCGGTATCTATCCCATTGATACATCCGACTACGAGAAGCTGAAGGTCAGTATCGGCAAGCTGCAGCTCAACGACGCCGCCTTGGTCTTTGCCCCGGAAACATCGGTGGCCCTCGGGTTTGGATTCCGGTGCGGGTTTCTTGGTCTGTTGCACATGGAAATCGTCATGGAGCGGATCCGGCGTGAGTACGACCTCGACATCATCTCGACCTATCCCAGCGTGGTTTACGAGGTACGGAAGAGTGATGGTAGTCTGCTCGAGGTGCACAACCCGATCACGCTGCCCGATCCTTCCGAGATTGAGACCATTTCAGAGCCCACGATCAAGGCCACCCTGCATATTCCGACCAAGGCCATCGGTGATATCCTTGCTCTGGTGAGTGAGAAGCGGGGTTTTGTCGACCATACCGAAACGCTTGACGAAAGTCGCGTGATGATGGCGGCCCATCTGCCCCTCAACGAGATCCTGATTGATTTCAACGACCGGCTGAAGAGCATCACCAAGGGATACGGATCGATGGATTACGAGTTGTCCGGTTACCAGCAGAGCAAGCTGGTCCGGCTGGATATCCTCGTCAATGCCGAGCCTGTCGATGCTTTCTCCAGCATTGTGCATGCTGACAAGGCGGAGGCGAAGGGCCGCCAACTGTGCGAGAAATTAAAAGAAATCCTGCCAAGACAGCTGTTCAAGGTGGCGATTCAGGCCGCTGTGGGGGGGCATGTGGTGGCGCGTGAAACTGTCGGAGCGTTGCGCAAGGACGTGACCGCGAAGTGCTATGGCGGTGACATCACGCGCAAGCGCAAGCTCCTTGAGAAACAGAAGGAGGGGAAGAAGCGGATGAAGCAGGTGGGCAAGGTCTCCATTCCGCAGGAAGCCTTCGTCGATATTCTCAAGTCGACAAGCCGTTAAGAACGTCTCATACCACCCATCGTGCTATTTTTCAAAAGTCCCCTCAAGAAGGCCCGCCAAGAGGCGGAAGGTACCCTTCATCTTGCCTCCAAAATTCTCGCCTATCGCAAAGATGTCCTCCCAAGTGAGGATCTGGCGGCGCTCGAGTCGATCGCTGCCTCCTTGAAGCAGGCCATCAAGGACAAGCAGACCGAGCGATCGACCTTCGAGCGACTGCAAACGGAGGCAGAGCCCGTATTCAAGCGCGCGGGGGGCAGCTTTTATCCCCGTCGCTTTCTGGCTGAGAACGCCGAGATGATTCTCTTTGCGGCCGTATTGGCGATAGGGGTGCGGACCTTTTTTCTGCAGCCTTTCAAGATCCCGACCAATTCCATGTACCCGTCTTTCAACGGGATGACAGCGCGCGTCTACGTTGGGGAACCGGCGCCTGGTGCGTTGGAGAAGGGATGGCGGTTTCTGACCCTTGGGGCCAAGCATTACAAGGTGGGCACGGAAGCCGGTGGAGAACTGGCCTTTTCCGCGGAGCAGAAAGTCGTTCCCGGGCGGAAGTGGCTGGTTTTGCCAACCCAGAAAGTTCGGTATACTTTTTATGTTGGCGCGGAGCCTGTTTCGGTGGATTTGCCAATGGAGTTTGATATCCGGCAAGTCATCGAGCCCATCATGGAGGGCCGATCCGTGCAGGGGGCCATTGGCCCTGACGGGACGCGAATTTTCAAGACCGGTCTACGGGTCGGTCCGGGAGAGACCGCTTTCGCATTTGACCTCCTGACAGGTGACCAGCTCTTTGTGGATCGCTTCAGTTATCATTTTCGGCGGCCCCAAGTCGGAGATCCCATCGTTTTCCGTACCGACAATTTGCCGCACATCGACATGGGCAACCGCGGCAAGTACTACATCAAGCGGGCTGTTGCCGGTCCCGGCGATGAGCTGCAAATCGCCCCTCCTGACATTCTCCTTAACGGTGAGCCCATCACTGGAAGTGTGGCGTTCGAGAAGAATCGGCAACAGGTCGACAATTACTCCGGATACGTCTACGGGATGCGATCCCAGAATTATCCATTACCGCAGGCCGACGGCCGGACTCCCGTCCGGATCCCGGACCAGCACTATTTTGCGATGGGCGACAATTCTCCCAACAGCGCTGACAGCAGAATGTGGGGGTTTGTTCCGCAACGGGAGATTATCGGCCGCGCGGCCGTCATTTACTACCCGTTCAGCCACCGCTGGGGCTTGGCGAAATAGCAACAGGGAACGCAATCGTTACGATTGCATCTGGCTCTCGCTTGCTGGGTTTCCGCCCCACGCAGGCTAGACTCTGGCCAATGAAACCGGTGATCAGACACCGAGGGACTGGGCCGCTTCGACCACCTGTTGGGCCGTCATTCCAAGAACCTCCATGACCGTATCCCCTGGGGCACTCAGGCCGAAGCGATCGATCGAGACGATTTTGCCATCCAGACCTGTGTACTTGTGCCAAAGGCCGCTTACGCCAGCCTCAATGGCCACCCGCGTCCGGCAGGCCGCCGGAAGGACCGATTCCCGGTAAGCGGCATCCTGCTGTTCAAAGACTTCGAAGGAGGGCAGGCTGACCACGCGGGTACCGGCCCCGAGGACAGTGGCCGCTTCAAGGGCGTGTTGCACCTCACTTCCGGTGGCCAGCAGGATGCAGTTCAGCTCGCCCGATTCCCGGCGTGCGATGTAACCGCCCCGAAGCGTTCCGGAGCGCCGCGCCTCGACGGGGATTTCATTGAGATTCGGAAGATTCTGCCGCGAGAGAATGAGGGAGACCGGACCATCGGTGCGCGCGATGGCCATGGCGAAAGCGGCGGCGGTTTCCTCTGGATCAGCGGGCCGGACCACTTGCATACCCGGAATGAGACGCAGCGAGCTGGTGGTCTCGACCGGTTGGTGGGTTGGTCCGTCCTCGCCGACCCCAACCGAATCGTGGGTAAAGATATGAAAGACCGGCAGCTTGGCGAGGGCCGCCAGCCGCAAGGAGGGCCGCATGTAGTCTGCAAAGGTCAGAAAGGTCGCGCCCGAGGTGATCCAGATGCCGTCGTAGGCGATGCCATTACAAATGGCGCCCATGGCATGTTCGCGGATCCCATAGCGGAAATTTCTTCCGGAGCGGTCGGTGCGCGAAAATTCACCGGCTCCCTCGAGGTAGTTTTTGGTCGAGCCAAAGAGGTCGGCCGAACCGGTGGTCAACAAGGGTAGGGTGGCTGCGAGCGGTTGCAGAACCTTGCCACCCGCGGCGCGCGTTGCCAGATTGGCATCCACGGCGAAGGGGGGGATTTGCTTCAACAGGTCTTCCGCGGTGGGACGATTTCCGGCCACCGCTTCCTCCAGCTCACGCGCCAGCTCGGGGTGGGCCACTGCCCAGGCCGAATAGTGCGCCTGCCACGTTGCATGGGCCGCCTTCCGGGCTGCTTTGCGGGTCGCAAAGTGGGCTCGTACGTCCTCGCTGACGTAAAAGGGTTCCGCCGGAAGCCCCAGTCCCTGGCGGGCCTTATCCGCAAACTTGGCCCCGCCTTCACCGTGAGCCTTCCAGGTGCCAGCCACTTCCTCGATGCCTTTCCCGATGAGGGTTTTGGCAATGATCAACTTGGGACGGCCATTGTCGTTGCCCTTGGCGTGCGCGATCGCTTCCGCAACGCCCGCAATATCGTGGCCGTCCAGCGTTACCACATCAAAGCCCATGGCCTCGTAGCGTTTTGCGGTATCCTCGCTTTGCGTGACCTCGGCCTGCGCGTCGAGGGTGACATCATTGCTGTCGTAAATAAGGATCAGATTATCTAGACCAAAGTGACCTGCAAAGGCGGAAGCCTCCATGGCCACGCCTTCCTGCAGACAGCCATCGCCGGCGAGACAGACCACATGATTATCAAAAATTCGATGCCCGTCACGATTGTACCGCTGCGCTGACATGAGTTGGGAGACCGCGATTCCGACGGCATTGCCGACCCCTTGTCCAAGCGGACCGGTGGTGCACTCGACCCCATCGGTTTCGCCGAATTCCGGATGGCCCGGGGTCTTCGAATGGAGCTGGCGGAAATTGCGGATTTCCTCCATGGGGAGGTCGTAGCCAGAAAGGTGCAGCCATGCGTAAAGGAACATGCTACCGTGTCCCGCTGACAGGATAAAGCGATCCCGGTTGATCCAGCGCGGCGTGTCCGGATCGAAGGAGAGGGCTTCCGAAAAGAGGCTGGCCCCGATTTCAGCACAGCCCAGCGGCAATCCAAGGTGGCCGATCCCGGCCTTGTGAATGGCGTCAATGGCAAGGCCACGGGCCTCGTCAGCAGCTTTTTTCAATAGGTCAATTTCCATTTTAAGGGCTTTCTTGGCTGTCAATGCAGGTTAAACAGGAAGACACTAGTCGGACCCTTCGCCATCAAGCCAACACTTTTTCTCCATCCTGTCCGAAAATTTTTTCTATTTGTTGAGAAAGCTTGTACGCCCCGAATGCATGAACATTTGTACATCAAATGGAAGCCATTGCCCATTTTGACGCGGATGCCTTTTTTGCCTCGGTAGAGCAGGCTGCGGATGGCCGTTTGCGTCGTCGGCCGGTGGCGGTCGGGGGGGAGCGGGGGGTGGTGTGTTCGGCCAGCTATGAGGCCCGCGCCTATGGGGTGCGCGGTGCCATGCCGACCCGTAAAGCCCTTGAGCTGTGTCCTGAGTTGGTTCTGCTACGTGGCCATTTCGATCTGTATGAGCAGTTCAGCGAGCACCTGTTTGCGTTGTGTGAGGGGCTGACTCCCTATGTTGAACGAGCCT
>JBEAQI010000217.1:0-3179 GCA_041163965.1 Verrucomicrobiota bacterium
GGCCATCCGATTTTCGTTTCAGGCTGAGGCATCTCTGGCGGCTCATCTGGTGTTTGCCGTACTGGTTGTTGCGCCGTCCGAGGGCGATGGTGGAAATGGCGGAGGCTTTGGTAAACGGGTCCATTCCGACCGTCCTAAACTTTTTTGAAAACCTCCTTGGGTTGGGGGTGGCGTTGTGCTGGGCGGGCCCTTGGTCCGCTCGTTACCGGCATTTGCACGCCGTTTGGGCTTCCGGCCCCGGGACGGTGGCATGGGCCGTCAATCGGCTCACGGGCATTCCGTATTCCTTGGCTGGTCATGCGTATGACCTTTTTGAGGGTGGCGGGGATGGCTGGTTGAAGTGGAAACTCCGCGGTGCCACATTTGTACGGAGCTCAACCAAGGCAGGGCTGCGGCGTTGGGAGCAGTTGGGAGCCGGTGCACCGCGCCATTTGATTCGCCGTGGTCTGGCAACATTGCCCCAGCCATGGCAGGGCGACCCTCCCCGACCCCCGTACCGTCTGCTGACGGTTGGCCGGATGGTGGAAAAAATGGGGCATGCTTATTTGTGCGCGGTTTTGTTTGAGCTGAAGCGCCTTGGGGTTTCCTTCCAGTTTCAATTGGTGGGCGACGGGCCTCTGCGCGGCGAGACCGAAGCGCGCCTCGAGCGGATGGGACTCCTTGAGGAGGTGGAATTGGAGGGGGCGCTGCCCTTTGGAGCGGTAGAACGCTGCTATGCGTCGGCGGATTTATTCATATTCAGTGGAGTGGTGGCCCGTAATGGGGACCGGGCTGGATTTCCGAACGCCATCGCGGAGGCGATGGCGTGGGGGGTGCCGGTGGCGGCCACGCCGGTGGGCGGAGTGGCGGAGGTCATTCAGGATGACCTGAACGGGATAGTGCTGACCTTTGATCCATGCCTTGATGCCCGCCGCATTGCCAGTTTGCTGGAGGATCCCGCAGCCTGTGCGCGGTTTAGCCGGGCCGGGCGCGAGTGGATCGAGACCCATTTCCGGGCCGATAGGGCGATGCAGGAATTGCTCCGTTTAATCAACGCCAATTCCTAGCGTGTCAAAGGACGTCGGCAAACCCGTGGCGGAGCCCTTGAAAAGTGAGCAGGCCGAGGAGGAAGAGGACGACTCCACACCCGTAAAGGTAAGCCAGCTTCAAGGGGTCGAGCGGGATATTCCAGAGGAGGACATCCCGGGACAACTCGATGGCATGCAGGACGGGATTGTAGCGTAACCAGTCATAAACTGGGGCGGGAATACTGTTGCTCGGATAAAAGACCGCGCTTCCGTAGAACAAGGCGGTTCCCAGGAAGGCCATCAGCTGTTGCGAATCCCGGAAGTAAACCCCGAGGGCGGAGATCAGCCAGGCGAGCCCGATTGCGCAAAGGAGAACCGGCAAGAGAATGAGCGGGAACCAGAGCATGGCCCACGAGAGCTGCGTTCCGGCGAGGAGGATAAAGAGAACCGCCAGCAAACAACTGATGAGGGCCTTGAAAAAGATCGAGCCGACGGTTGCCAAGGGCAGCAGGTAGAGGGGGAAAACGACCTTTTTGACGAGGTTCTGGTGGGCAAGGATGATATGCGGGGCCTGGCCCATCGTTTCCGTGACAAGGCCCATGACGGTCAGGCCAATAAAGATGCCAAGCGGGTAGTCGAATGGCCCTGGATCGGCCATGACCTTAAAGTCGCCCCCCATGATCAGGCCAAAGACAAAGGTGTAAAGGGCGAGAAGGAGAAGCGGATTGACGAGGACCCAAAGCAGACCGAGCCAGCTCCCCTTTGTCTGGCGCTGGATTTGGCGGCTTGTGAAACGAAGCAGCAATTCGCGGTGTTCAATTAGTCGCTTTATAATTGCGGATGCCATATGACGTGTTATTCCAAAGGGTCACTCCAGCAGGTTTGTGAACATGCGAAAAGCCCATTTTGTTGCGGATCCCATGTGAGCGGTGGGTTCCGAGACGTGGGAATGGGCGAAGTTGGGCAAAGTTCTTGCTTAGCTGAAAGGCTTCCGTAGCGTTCAAATGCTTAACCAAAGATAAACACACGTGTCCAAGGTCGCCAAATTCAAATCCTTTTTTGCCAAGGAAAACAGTATTCGTAGCCGTTGCCGGACAGATGAGGGCACCATGGCCCGACTCAAGTACGAGCCCTGGTACCACCATATCGAGCGTCAGGAAGGAGCCCGGGTCTGGATTGAGGGGAGGGAGATGCTCATGATGAGCAGCAATGACTATCTTGGGCTGAGCAGCCACCCGGAAGTCATTGCAGCGGGACAGGCGGCCATGAAAAAATGGGGCAGCAGCACAACCGGGGCCCGCTTGGCCAATGGGTCAAGGGCCTACCATCGCGAGCTCGAGGAAGCGCTGGCCGAATTTATCGGGACCGAGGATTGCCAAGTCCTGAGTGCCGGGTATCTGGCCTGCATGGCGGCGGTGGCGACGTTTGTGACCAAGGGGGATTTGATTCTGGTCGACCGGAACGTGCACAGCTCTTTGTGGACGGGAATTTCCCTGAGCGGGGCCCGTGTGGAGCGTTTTTCCCATAACAATCCCTCGGATTTGCAGGACATTTTGACAACGGAGGATCGCAAGCGGGCCAAGCTCGTGGTGATAGAGGGAGTTTACTCGATGGAGGGCCACATCGCGCCCTTGCAGGAGCTGATTGAGGTCTGCCGCGACCACAACTGTTTCATGGTCGTGGACGACGCCCATGGGTTTGGCGTGCTTGGGGACCGTGGACAGGGAACAGTGGGCTATCTGGACCGGCTGCATGAGGTGGATCTTGTTTGCGGAAGCCTTTCCAAGTCGATGGCGAGCACCGGAGGATTTCTGGCCGGTCCCCGCGAGGTCATTGAATACGCCCGAACGCATAGCAAACAGACCATTTTCAGTGCGGCGATCAGTCCCAGTCAGGCGGCGTGCGCCTTGGCCTCGCTTCGCATCCTCCAGCGTGAGCCGCATCATCGAGAACGACTGTGGGAAAACACCCGATATTACAAACGCCTCCTGAACCAGTTGGATCTCGATACATGGAACAGCGAGACGCCTGCCGTTCCGATCGTCATTGGGAACAAGGAGCGAACTTTTCGAATCTGGCGCTATTTGATGGATCACGGTATTTTCTCGGTCATCGCGATTGCGCCGGCGGTTCCGCCGGGAAAAGATTTGCTCCGCACGGCGGTCTCCGCGA
>JBEAQI010000218.1:0-5136 GCA_041163965.1 Verrucomicrobiota bacterium
TTCAGGGCGTCGTTGATGAGGCTCATAGGCGTTGCATGTCCTGAATGGCGCGCCGCGCATCCCACCAGTTGGCGGTGTCCCGTGACCGCGCATAGGCGGATAGGAGCGCTTTGTCGCAGAGATGATTAATGATGCGCGGGATCCCCTGTGAGGAGCGATAGATTTTGCGCAGGGCGTTCTTGGTGAAGGATGGACGTCCATTCGCCCCTGCCACGGTCAGACGATAAGAGATGTAGTGCTCCATTTCCTCGCGGTTAAGCGGTTCCAGATCATAGTGGACGAGGATGCGCTGGCGCAGTTGGCGAAGGCTTGGATCCTGCAGTTTATCCTTTAGCTCCGGTTGGCCAATAAGAATAATCTGGAGCAGTTTGCTGCGATTGGTTTCGAGATTCGAGAGCAGCCGCAGGTTTTCAAGGGCCTCATGGCTCATGTTCTGCGATTCATCGACGATGAGGAGGCATTTACGTCCGGCGGTGTTGAGGGCGAGGAGGTGCTCATTGAGCTGGTTGAGGCAGTCCTGCCGGGCCCGTTTTGGAGAATCGAGGCCGAGTTCGCGGAGGATGGCCTGCAGTAGCTGCGTTTCGGATACGGCGGGGTTGAGAATCAGGGCGGTCTCGATTGGCTTGGGCTCAATTTCCGCAAGCAGGTATCGGCAGAGGGTGGTTTTGCCAGATCCCACTTCGCCGGTGAGCACAATGAAGCCCTTTTCCTGGTCGATTCCATAGCGCAAATGTTGCAGGGCTTCCCGATGGCCGTCTGAGAGATAAAGAAATGCCGGATCCGGGGTGATGTTGAAGGGCATTGCCTTCAGGCCATAATACGCCTGGTACATCAGCGGGTCGAGAGGCTGGAAGGGCACTTTCCGTGCCGCGGTGCCGATTTAAGGGTTGATGAATCCGGAGAAGTCATGCAATGAGACATGAGGTATGGTTCGCTTCGCTTCAAGGTTTCTTATTATTGTCCTCGTTGCCCTGTTGTCTGCGGTCTCCACGGGCCTTGTCATCGTCTGGGCGCAAACTCAGCGAGAGTATGCCAATTTTGAGCGCAAGTATCACGAAACCGATAAGCGCCTCGTGGCAATGCGAACGGAGCGGGAATTTAAAGAGGCCTATCTGCGTGCCTTCCTCAATGAGCCCGAATTTGTCGAGCGCGTCATCCGCGAGCGTTTGGGTTATGTTAAGCCGGGAGATGTGGTGTTTCGCTTCGAAGCGCCCCTGCGCTGACCGGAAAAGGCTTTCCATTCCCCTGCGACGCCCTTAGACGACTGCTCCTATGTTGGAGGATACCGCATCAATACGGGCGCGCTTTGAATCGCACGGGCAAAGACAGGTTTTCCGATTTTGGGAGGAATTGGATGAGTCAGGCCGGATCCGGCTGTTGGAGGACCTTCGAGAGGTGGATCTTGAGGAGCTCGATTCGCTCGTACGGTTGCATCTTGGGGAGGTTGCGGAGGAAGGCTGGAGCGGAGATCTTCAGCCTGCTCCCTATGTGCCCCATCCGGCGCGAGGAGGCGATGCGCTACGGTGGCGGACGGCCCGTGAAGTGGGCGAAGAGGCCTTGCGGTCGGGTCGCGTAGCGGCCTTTACGGTGGCGGGCGGTCAGGGGACACGGCTTGGCTATCCGGGCCCGAAAGGGACATTTCCGGTCACACCGGTCCTCCGAAAGTCCCTCTTTGCGGTGTTCGCGGAAAAGTTGGTCGCCGCGCAGGAACGCTATGGCCGGGTTATTCCATGGTATATCATGACGAGCCGGCAAAATCATGCCGCGACGGTCGAGGCCTTTGAAGCCGCTCAGTATTTCGGATTGGAGGCGGATGCGGTCCGGTTTTTCTCGCAAGGCCGCATGCCGGCGGTGGATTTTTCCGGAAAGATCATTCTTGAGGACCGCGACCAGCTGGCAATGAGTCCGGACGGGCATGGCGGTTCCTTTCGCGCCCTTTCGCGCAGCGGGGCCATTGAGGACATGGGCCGGCGTGGGATCGACACGCTCAGCTACTTCCAGGTCGACAATCCCTTGGTTCAGGTCATCGATCCGGCCTTTGTTGGCTTTCACCTGCAGGCGGGTTCGGAGATGTCGAGCAAGATGATCCCCAAAGCCTACCCGGATGAGCGGGTGGGGGTCTTTTGTGAGCGCGAGGGCCGGCTCTGCGTCATTGAGTACTCCGATCTGCCGGAATCCATGCAGGCCGAACTCGATGAGCATCGGCGGCTGCGCTACATCGCCGGTAGCATCGCCATTCACGTGCTGTCGGTGGAGTTTGTGGCCCGCATGGGGGCGGGCGAGGGGGGCGCGGCGCTGCCTTTTCACAAGGCCGTCAAGAAGGTGCGTTACACGGCGGAGAGTGGCGAGGCGGTGGACCCCGCTGTCCCCAACGGGGTCAAATTTGAGATGTTTGTCTTTGATGCCCTTCCGTTGGCGCGTAATCCGGTGGTGATCGAGACCCTCCGCGAGGATGACTTCAGCCCCGTGAAGAATCCATTCGGGGTGGACTCTGCGGAGAGTTGTCGGGCCGACCAGTTGCGTCAATGGGCGAGGTGGTTCAAGGCCGCTGGGGTTGATCTGGCGGTCGACGGAACAGGCCTGCCCTCCATCACCGTTGAGGTGAGTCCACGATTTGCCGACTCCTGTGAAGTTTTTGTGGAGCGGTGGAGAGCCCTTGAGGCGAAGCCGGTCATCCAAGAGGGGCTGGCCCTTTAATCACATCAGGAATTATTTCATGAACGCGATTGAATCCATCAAGCATGCGGGCAGCGAAGGAAAGCTGCTTGAGAGCAGTGTGCGTAATATAGTCGCCTGGCTGGAAGGCGGATTCCTTCCGGAGTGGGCCATCATTAGTATCGAGGAACTGATACAAGCCGGAGAGTGGGACGAGCTCAATGACCGCTTTTACCAGTTTCTCGCCTTCGGAACGGGAGGGATGCGCAACCGTACGATAGGGGCGGTCGTGACCGCCGCGGAAAGGGGGGCGGGGGGACCGCTTGGGGCACCGGAGCATGCCGCGGTCGGCACGGCGATGCTCAACGACTTCAACATTATCCGGGCCACAATCGGACTTTTTCGCTACTGCCAGCGAAACCATGCGGTACAGGGCCGGACTGAGCCGCCTCGCCTTGTCATCGCCCACGATGTGCGCCATTTCTCCCGCCACTTTTGCACGCTGGCGGCCTCCACTTTCATTCGGCTTGGTGGGCAGGCCTTTATTTTTGATGGGCCCCGCTCCACGCCCCAACTCAGTTTCACGGTCCGCCATCTAAGGGCTACCGCTGGCGTGGTTATAACGGCCAGCCACAATCCTTCCCATGACAATGGCTACAAGGTCTATTTTGAAGATGGCGCGCAGGTGGTCTTTCCGCATGCCGAGGGGATTATTCATGAAGTGTATCAAGTGGGGATGGAGGAGACCGTGGCCTTTCTGGAGGCGGACACCCGTGCCGCCACGATCATGGGGGTCGCCGAGGACGCTGCCTATCTGGAGGCCCTCGAGGAGAACCTGCTCGAACCGACCGTTTTCAAGGAGGCCGCCCCGCGGATAGTCTTCACACCGATTCATGGCACGGGCGGAATCTCGGCCCCGGTGGCCTTGCGCAAGTTCGGGTTGGAGGTGGAGACGGTGCCCGAGCAGATGGTTCAGGACGGTCGCTTTCCCACGGTCCGTTCTCCCAATCCGGAGAATGCCGAGGCGCTCGACATGGCCATCCGGCAGGCCGAATCCACGGGGGCGGAGATCGTCATGGCCACCGATCCCGATGCCGATCGGATGGGGGTTGCGGTTCGTGACCACGACGGGTCCATGCGCCTACTCAGCGGAAACATGATTGGTTCGCTGCTTGCCGCCTTCCGTATCGGCCGCATGAAGACGCTGGGGATCCTGCCTCGCGAGGGCACGCACCGCGCCGCGCTCATCAAAACGTTTGTGACCACGCCTTTGCAGGCCAGTATCGGGCGCAAGGAGGGCTTGAAGGTGATCGATACCCTGACCGGTTTCAAATGGATTGGGGAGAAGTTGCGGATCTGGGAGGAAACGGCGCTGCAGGCGCGGGGAGGGGAGCAGTCTTCCGCTGTTTATGACGCTATTCCCTGCGAGGAGAGGCGCCGCCTGTTGCTTGAGAGCAGCACCTTCTACGTTTTTGGGAGTGAGGAGAGCTATGGTTATCTTGCCTCTGACCGCGTGCGTGACAAAGACGCCAACGCGGCCGTCCTGATGTTCGCGGAAATGGCGGCCTGCCTCAAACGGGAGGGCCGGACGGTCTTGGATTATCTCGATGAAGTGTATCTGCGGTATGGATATTACCTGGAGGACACCATCAACATTTACTATGAAGGGGCGACTGGCGCGGCGCGCATCCACGCCATTCTGGAGTCCTACCGGGCGGATCCCCCAAAGACAGTGGGTGAATTTGAAGTCGTTGATTTCAAGGACTTTGGCAGGCAGACCCTTTTTGATGCCGATGGGAAGGAAATTCCCAAGCAGGATTTCTATGTTTTGGAGTTGGAAAATGGCTATAGTTACGCGGTGCGGGGCAGTGGCACTGAGCCGAAGATCAAATTCTATGTTTTCGCGAACGAGGATGTTGTCCAGCCTGGTGACCTGGAACCGGCCAAGCAGCGGGCTGCAGCAACCATCGCGGATCTCAAGGCGGCCATAGAAGCCGATGCTTCGGCACGTGCGGGATGAGTGACGACCCATCTCATTATGCGTTGCCGCTCTTTTCGCTGATCGACCGTGGAAAAGTTGATCCGCGACAAGCTTTCCCGGATGAACTGGCGGAGCACCTCAGGGCATGGCTGGAGGGCAGCTTCGGCATTCGCGCTCTCTCCAGTAAGATTCTCCTAGCCGGCAATGAGCCCTATCTGATCCTGCATGAGGTTCAGGAGGATGCCCTCGCTGCCCTGTTTTCCCTTGTTGATGTCCAGGGAACTCAGCTTTTCCGGTACGAGCGCTCCGATGAGCAGACCATCCGTCTCACGCCGCTTCGCATCAAGGTGGACTGAAGCAGGTTAGGACCGGGCCAGCGCGACCAGATCGTAGGTAGGTGGACTGTCGGCAATGATCTGATCGGGATCAGGGCCGACCCCGATGTATCGCAGATTGGGGACGGTAGCGGGCCAATTGGGCCGCTCGCCGTAGGCCACATC
>JBEAQI010000219.1:0-10437 GCA_041163965.1 Verrucomicrobiota bacterium
GGGCCTTGAAAAGGGAGACGGCGTGAATCCCCCACTGGCGGCAGAAGGCCCCAGGATCGCGCTCACGCATCACCCGGTTCCAGATCAGCACGCCTTTGAGGAGATCGGAATAGCCATCGGCGTCCGCCCACCACGCTTCGCGCTCCGCGTTGCGGTATTTGTCATCCATCGGGAGGACCAGATCACGCCCTTCGAGCAGGGCAATGGCTGCCATCACAATCTGCGTGCACCCGCGCTTGCGGGCCTCGAGCAGCATCCGCGCATGGCGGGGATGGAGCGGCAGACCGACCAGCTCACGGCCCGTTGGCGTGATCCACCCCTCGCGGGTCGCCCCCAAGTCCTCCAATAACTGGCCTGCCCGCTGCCACGCCTTCTCAGGGGGCGCCTGCAGCCAGGGAAAATCATCAGCGCTCCCGCGGGAAACGACCTGCAGCCGAGTCTCCGCCAATTCAAGGCGCTCAATTTCAGGCGCTGTGAAAGCCGGCAGGCGCTCATGCTGGGCCTTGCTCCATAAGCGGTAGCACCTGCCGGGGGCCACCCGGCCAGCCCGCCCGGCCCGCTGCTCGGCACTGGATCGGCTGATGCGCTCGGTAAGCAGGGTGTTGACCCCGCGCTCGGGATCATAGTCGGGAATCCTTGCCAAACCGGAATCAATAACGGTCCGGATCCCGGGCAACGTCAGCGACGTCTCCGCAATGTTGGTCGAAACAATCACCCGCGGCCGATCGCCCTGTGCCACCGCCCGGTCCTGCGCCTCGGGTGGCAGGTCGCCATGCAGCGGATACACCTCCCAACCTTTCAACTCGCGGAGATTCTCAAGCAGACCCACCGTCCGCATGATCTCAAATTTGCCGGGCATGAAGACGAGAACATCGCCCTCCGCTCCTTCCCGCAGCGCCGTCCGCACCCCGTCAACAGCCGCCTCCCATGGGTCCTTCGCGGCCCCCGGGACCCAATGAATGTCTACCGGATAGGCGCGGCCATCGCTTTCCAAGACCGCCGGATCCGGCAAATATTCCCCCAATCCACCGGTCTCCAACGTCGCGGAAAAAACGCCAATCCGGCCATTCCAGCCCCGTCGCTGGTGCTCCAGCGCAAGCCCCAACGCAATATCGCCCTCAATGTGACGCTCGTGGAATTCATCAAAAAGAATGGCCCCGATCCGCGACACATCCTCACCGGACAACAACTGTCGCACCAGCATCCCCTCCGTCAAAAACAGAATCCGTGTCCGCGCCGATCTGGCCTTCTCAAAGCGTACCTGATACCCGACCAGGTCGCCCCATGCCTGGCCGGTCTCCTGCGCCACCCGCTTGCTCAGCAGCCGCGCCGCCATCCGCCGCGGCTGCAGAATGATAATCTGCCGCTCCTTGTCGAACCCCTCCCACTCGTACAAATACCGCGGCACCCGGGTCGATTTCCCAGACCCCGTCGGCGCGCGCAAAATGAAATTGCGGTGGCCCCGCCACGCGGCCTCCAAGGCCGGCCGGAGCTCATCAATCGGCAATCGCTGCATACCGGAACTTCAATGACGCCTCGCCCTGTACTTTCAACGGCAATCCTTCATTCGTCTGATTGACTACTCGAGGACTCGAATCCTGAAGAAGGCCTTCGTCCCGGATGGGGATACTTGAACTGTCGAGGAAGACCCGGTCGCTTGTATAGGAGTTCCAACGGTTTCCCATGGCCCGTCAAGATCAACACTGCGTTCCAGGGAATACCACCTGCCGTGAGAACTCTCCCATGAAATTTCAAGATAACCGTTGGCGGTCTCCTTTACAATCGCCGCTCGTAACACGGAATTGGCATTGAGCGGATCTGTTCCCGCAAAAACCTCATCCCGGTCGCTTAATCCGTCCCGGTCGGAATCGCTTTGGTCGCTATGGGTGCCGAGGTACTCGGTTTCGTCGGCGTCCAGCAAGCCATCTCCGTCAGCGTCAAACGGCTCGAGGGAAGCAGCGCCATCCACGAGGACAGCCCCCTCGTTGATGCTGGCTGAGATGATCCTCATCGCGGGGGATTGTGTGCCCGCGAATTCAAGCCTTAAGAATATTGTATCCCCGGATAGGCCTTCAGGGCTGATTAGGGCGGCACGGATCTCCCCGGGTTTTTCATCGTTGACCGTCCCGGTAAAGCTTTGCGCGACGATTTCAGAAGGGATGGCCCCCAAATCGTAGTCCATGACAAGATCCACCGAGTAAACTTTGGCAACCGGACTCTGCATCACCACTCTGGAGAGGGTGCGATCGCCTCGGTAGTCAGCCACGCTGCTCACGGCAATCTTGACCGTGCTTCCGCTCTGTTGGGTGATGGTATTCCAGTTCCCGGAAACATCCCCCAGAAGCGTTGCGCTGAAGTTTTGCGCCGTGAGAGCGGTTTCAATTTGGGCATACTGGCGCTGCGCCGGATCAAAGACCCATGCTGGTCCAGCCGCCACCGATATTTCCGCGATTCCGGCCGCGTGTCTTAAAATGTGGTACACGTCCATGGAATTGATGGAGCCATTCCTATTGACGTCTGCAGCAATGGCGGCGTGTCCCGTCAAGGTCTGCAGCCCAACGGCATGCTGCAACGTGAGGGCCGCATCGTACGCCGTGATGACACTCCCGTAACCGCTGTGTTCGGGCGTCAGCGTGTAACTGGAGTTGAGGAGCTGGCCAAAGGTGAACGCGCCTGAAGCATCCGTGGAAGCTGAATGGAGCCCCGGGCCCCGGAGCGATAGGGCTGCCCCAGTCAACGGCTTTTGGGCGTCTCCCCAGTAGGTGATCAGGCCCGAAACGGCCGAGTATGGGGCCACCGTAACACTGCCATCCACCAGCGTCGAAGTAATGGCCCCATCGTTTAGCTGGGCAGATGAAAATGTTAGGGAAGCGACATCGCCGGGGTCTCCGATTACCTTGAATTCCAACTCCGCAAGGGCTCCGCTACCGCTCAACTCATTTACAGAGGCGGCACTGATGACAATCTCTCCGGAGGGGGTGGCATTATGAAGAAATGACCAGTTGTTAAGAACAGCCCCTGCCGATATGGAGATGATTTCCAGGATACTTGCATCGAAACTGAGCCCCAGATCGAACGCCACAAGACCACTTGCATTGGCGACATCCAGGCCAGCCGTGATCGTCGTTCCGACCTGACCACTCAGATCAGGAAGATAAAGGGTAAGGTTTTGTGAATACGTAAAGGCATTTGATAACGATGCCCTGGCACCATCGGGATTTTCCACTGCAACAGAAACAATCGCTGGACCATGCGCGGGTGAGTTGACCGTGATCTGTGTCGAATTGACGACCGTAACATTGGTGGCTGCAACCCCTCCGAACTCGACCGTCGCCCCTTCCTTAAAGTTTGCACCGGAGATTGACACGAAAGTGCCTCCCGCGGCTGGCCCAATGGCGGGGGTGATCGCGGTCAAAAAGGGCCTATCCTCGACCTGAACGGAATAGGGCTGATCCGGCCGACCGGACAGGCTCGTGGACAGTCCGTCACTCGCCGTAATGTAGTACTCGATACCGGGACTGGTCAGGTGAGACGCCTCAAGGGTCACACTCCAACGATCGCCCGTCGTGCGGACCAAAGACCGGCCCGTGTAATCCGTGGAACCAATGGGGCGGAAATACAGGGTGGCGCTGGCCACCGCAATGTTGTCAACGATGTCCGCAACCAAGGTAAGCGGCATGTTTGCCTGAACAATGCTGGGCAAAGCATGCGAAATAACCGGACTGAGGGTGTCCAAAGCCGTGCCTTCGGCCATGTTGGATTCGCTGGACTCGCTCATGTCGGTCAGCACCACCCTGAATGTGTAATAATAGGTCTGTCCGGGTTCCACCGCTACATCTCGAAACGTCGTTTCCCCGGCGGGAATAATAGAGGCGTTGACCCGCTGAGAACTTCCGTTGGCGGTTGCTGCCCGGTAAATATTGTACCCAGCCAAGAGGTCAAAATCATCCTGTCCCCATGAAAGGTCCACGAAGCCCTCACCTCCGATTGCCTGAAGGGTCAATGCCTCCGTTCCGGAGGTGACGATTTCAAATCGAAACCGGCCCGCATCGTTACCGTTGACCAACCACGGGTCATCCGCTGCCACCGCACCTGTTACACGTATCAATTGGTACCCATCACCCGTTATCGCATTCGGCGTGAAACTTCCCACCCACGTCCGGGCATCCGCCCAGCCGCCGCTCACCGGATTTATGCTGTAATCGGTTATCGGAAGATCGGGTCCAAAGGAAACAATTGGCTGGATACTCGTTTCCATGTCGCGGTTGAAAGTCACCGTGAAGGTCACCAACTCCGCTCCCACCACCGTGACGTCCTGTTCCATTTCGGTCGACAACACCACGTCTACCACGAATGGCCAGCAGTCCACTGGGGCCTCCGCCAAAATGGGCTCCCACACAATATCCATCCGGGTAAAGTCGACATTGTAATCAAAAAACATGTTCTCCAACAATTCCGTGGATTGGGTCCCATAGTAGTTGTTGCGCATGTAGAATTTGAGGTCGCCTATCTGTACGGGATCCCCGGACGTAATGGGCTCCCCAAATGCGCGCAACCAGTACCGCGTATTTCCGCGCCACCACTCGTTCAATATTGCTGACTGGGTTATTCCCAGGAAATGTTCATAAATTTGGTCACGAGCCCTTTCCACATCTTCGTAGACCGTGGCTATCGGCAACTCAAGTATTGCAAAACCACCAGTGGTGGTAGTGAACCCGAAATTCCCGGAGGAATTCAGCACTGCACGGCCGTTGCCTGAGGATGGTAGATTTCCCTTGTATCCATCCTGTGCCCCGTCTGACCAGGCAAATACACCATCTCCGTCTAAATCCATGTAACCAATAAAGCCAGTGGCCTGGGGGAAATAGGCTCGGTTGGAGGCGGGGTTGGCTGCGTAAAAGACGGTATCATTGGCAAAATTTTCCGCCAGCCAATCGGTGATTAAAGCGGCCTCACTCTGGTCCTCTATTTTTACAATGCTCCCGCCCAATGACTCAGCCAGCGATTGTATGATATTCAAGGTCACTCGGTTACTATCATACTTGTTAACCCACTGGCCATGGGAAACAGTCGATACGGCTATGTACGATGAAGTTCCAAACCTGGAAAACGAGGCCAGCTCCAGGAATCCTCCTTGTAAAATCCCTTGATAAGGCGATGCCGTGATAAACGAGGGTTGGATGACTTCACTGCCATTTGATATATGGGAATTGTAGTTCTTTAAAAATACGGTGTTTTTTATGGCCTTCTGTGATGGATATGGATAGTGCGAGTTGTACTTGAATCTCGTTGATTCGATCAGGCAAGTTTTCAGGTTGCCGATATCGAATATCTTGTAATCGGATATGGACAATGGATTGTAAGTGGAACTTGGATACGAGCCAAGTTTATCCATTTGGGAAAATTTAAACTCATCTGCAGTTACCATAGGGCGAAGAACCTCTCCATTTGGTAGCCGTATATAGTTACCCCATTGTGTGAGGTAACCGTGCGAAATATGACTGACTGACGTGGAGGAACCGGATGCGGAGATTGTGCGAGCATCAGCGTACTTTGCCCCAATAATGGGATTCATCACCTTGAAGTATTCCATCTGAATGGCGCCATTATGCTCTTCATAAAGGCAGACAGGGTGGGATTGGCGCAAATCCGATGGAAACAGACTGACCGGTTCACTCGCTGTTCCCTGGACGCTCAATTGTCCTTCAACCTGGATGAAGGGATACGGGGTAACGGTGTAGGGCTCGTTTGTTTCCGCACTCCAGAACTGGATCTGCGTGCCCTCCGTAACCGTCACCGTGACCCCTTCGGGAATTAAAACGGGCCTGTCGACAATCCAATAGGTGTCCTTGTCGAGGGTCATATCGGAATCGATGCTGGAAGGCAGTGTTGTTCCCTTTTGCACGACCAGATTGAAAGCGCCCTGAAAGACAAACGGCGCGTTGGGATCACTGGCGTCAAATCCGTTTGCACACGTCATCGTGACTTGGATCGGAATGACATGATTGTTCGGTGCATCATTGCTGACAGAAAACTGAAAGGGATTAGCAACTCCGGTAATTAGCCCATCCGCATTGTACACAAGGCCGTTGTCATCCTCACCAAAATTCCCGACGGCCCCATAATCAACCGTGTCGATCCCCCACGTAACGTACGGATCCACATCCACCGCACTTTGCGCACGCGCCGCCAAACTGACCAAGGTGGCATCCGCTTTTCCCCAGCGGTTCTTGATCACAACCGCCAATTCGATGGTCTCCCCCGCATCAACAATACCGTCCCCATCATTTGCCGGGTTGATCGAGGGATCGTCAAAGACCCAGAATTCCAGAAACCTTAATTCGGGCTCCGGGGTACTAGAGACGGCCTCCTCGGAATCCGCTGAATAGTAAAGTCCCTTTTGCGGACCGGTGGCCGCAATCTGGCCCATCACAAAGCGCGATGAATACGTCGTCTTATCCGCAAATCGACTGCGCACAAGGGCGGCCATGCCAGAAACGATCGGTGCCGACATCGAGGTACCGCTCCAAGCCGCATACTGGCCATCTGGAAGAGTGCTGTGAATATCCACTCCGGGAGCCATCAGTTCGTATTCTGTGCGAGTATTGGGCACGGAATCCCAGTTCGAAAAGCTAGCCAGCCATTCTCCCTGTTCGTTCGCGCTTTGTGCCTCTGCCATCGCTCCGAGGACATAGATATAAGCGGCCGGGAAAAGCGGCTGGGGAGGAGGAGAAACCGGCGGAATCTCCGTGTGCCTGGCATTATTTCCCGCGGCCGCCACCAGCACGGCTTGCGAAAAAGCGGTCGCCAAAGCATCTTCAACGATACTCGATTGCGCCGTTCCTCCAAATGACATGTTGATAACATCCGCCCCTTTTTCTACTGCATAGTACAAGGCCTCCGCGATGTCCGAGGAAGTCAGGATGCCGCTGTATTGCGCGGCCTTGATGGCCATCACCTTGGCGTTGTACGCAACTCCGACCCCCCCGATCCCATTACCCGCCGTGGCTGCTATGATGCCTGCCACATGCGTCCCATGCCCATTGTCATCCATCGGATCTCCGTTATGGTCGTGCGAGCTGCCTAGGAAGCTGGCCCCGTGATAGTCATCCACGATGCCGTTTCCATCATCATCTTGGCCGTTGTTGGGCACCTCCAAACTGTTCACCCACATGTTGGCAACGAGATCGGGATGGGTGTAATCGATTCCGGAGTCGATCACCGCAACCACCACATCCGGACTGCCTCCGGCGGGGAATCCTTGATTGCTCAGATAGGTCCATGCCTCCTTGACCTTTGCCGCATCCAAATGCCATTGCTGCGAAACGAGGGGATCCGTCGTCGCATCGGGCATGGCGTTGTCGGCAAGGGGGACCGGCACCTCAGCAACCGCGATGGGACCTAGTTCCTCGGATGGCCGGTAGTGGCCGTCGGCAGATAATCGGTAAATGTAATCGGGCTCCGCGAATTCCACAAATGAACTCTCCTCAAGCTCGGCCACTATCGCGCGGGGATCCACTCCATCCTCCAGTTCCGCCAATAGCCATCGGCTCAGATCTGGCGTTTTTTCAACCTCCTCCGGGGTCGCCGCCCGGCTCTGTCTCGGCGGGCTTACCGATGGAAACACGCGCTGAAGGGATTTTATCCCCTCGATATTCAACTGGCTTGCCGTAAGAGATTGACGTCCGCCATCTTGAGCGGCCGTCACCAGCATCAAAACGGTGCCCTCATTCACCTCCCACCGAGCCTTGGCCTCCTCCGTGGCTCGCTGGCGCTCCAGTCGCTCAAATGGATCGTAAGCCCGAGGAGAGGCATTGAGGAATGTAAGAAAACTTAAATACAGGAAAAGGATTCGCATGACGGTAAGCAATCGATGATTTCGATGGACCATTCTTGATGGATGGCTTCGGGTGAAAGATCATTTTCACCGCGGAACGGCAATAACTTATATAACAAGTAGTACTACGAGCCTACCAACGGTCTGTTTGGAGAGTTGGCCAAACCGCTTTTTCATCACCCCTGCCTTAAGAATCCGTCGCGCTCAACCAAGTCCCCAGTCGCCAGAAGGGTCTCGACCTCATGCTGAACGACGGCCTCACATTCCTGCGTGGTCCGGCCCATCCCCATCAACCGCGCCACCGTCCCCGCGACCTCGGCTCGCTCGATGCCATGGAAATCGGACACCGCGCGTTGCAAAACAGCGGCAATTTCAGCGGGAGGAAGGCGCTCCGCGCGTTTCAAGGAGGCAGTCGTCACCTTGGCCCGGTTTCGGGGGGATGGGGACCGTTGGGGAAGCGAGATAAACTCTCCGTCAATGGCCACAAGGCGCTCATCGCGGAGGGCCGCGACGGCAGCCATAATCGCTTCTCTAATCCGCGGCCCGGCCCGGCCCATCTGCCAGCTATCGCGAATCCGGAGAATCACCTCCTCGACATGGACCGGACCCTCCACCTCCACCACCTGATACACGACCTCGCCCAGCTCCCCCGTGGTCAGTGCCGCAAACGGAGCCGACGGCATCGGCAGGGCGCATTCGACATAATCGGGGAGGCTCATGGGAGCGCCGCTATCCGCCCCGGCTGGCTTCCATTCCACCGACAAAGGTGTCGCTGGCCGACGCGGGCGGTTCTTTGGTGCACCGCTCGCGGGCGCCTCCGCAATGGCCTTGAGGAGCTTGCGCAATTCGCGTTCGGGGGCCTTGAACCAGTCCGTGCTCCAGATGCGGTGCAATGTCCACCCATGTGCCTCGAGAACCGCCTGGCGCTGACGATCGCGCTCGCGCGCCGACCGGGAGGAATGGTAAGCGGCGCCATCGCACTCCACGCCAAGAAGGTAACGCCCTGGGGAAGCGGGATCAACAACCGCCAGATCAATGAAGAATCCGGCCACTCCAACCTGAGGCCGTACGGTGTACCCCTCGCCTTGCAAAGCCTCCATCACCGCCACTTCAAAGGGAGAATCGGGCTCGCGCCCGGTATGGGGATCAGCGGTGCCCAGGATGCCCGTCTCAGCGTACTTGAGAAAGGTCTTCAGGGCGCGGGTTCCTCGCGCCTTGGACCGCTCGAGATCAATCTCATCGGCCCGGATCGAGGAAAACACCACGCACCGCAGCTTGGATCGGGTGATCAACACATTGAGGCGGCGCTCACCCCCCTCGCGGTTGATCGGCCCAAAATTCATCGCAAAGTACCCGTTGGCATCCTTCCCGTACCCCACCGAAATATAGATCACATCGCGCTCGTCCCCCTGCACGTTCTCAAGATTCTTGACAAAGAAGGGTTCATGAGGATGCGCCGCGCTGAAGAACCTCTCGCGCTCGGGGTGCTGACGTCGGAGACGCTCGAGTTCATTGAGAATGGCGTCGCGCTGGCTCATGGAAAAAGCCGCCACCCCAAGGGATTGGCCGGGATGGTTAAGGGCGTGCTCCATCACGGCCTCGGCCACCCGAGTGGCCTCAATGGGATTGTCCTGGCGCCGCCCCCCGCGACGGTATACGCCCTCAGGGACATGACAGAATTTCAGCCCGTAGTTGGCGTGCTGCTCCTGCGGACTGGGAACGATGTAAAGCGACTTCTCATAGAATTCATGGTTGGAAACGGCGATAAGGGAACCATGGCGGCTGCGGTAATGCCAGCGAAGCATCGTCGAATGGAGCCCGCGCGCCGCGGCCAGACTGAGCACGCTCTCCATGTCACCGGCCGAGGCCGTAAGATCCTCCAGCTCATCTTCTTCAAGGCCATCAACCCCCTCGATGCGGGAAAAGAAGTTGGTCGGGGGCAGCTGCTTGTCGTCCCCCACAACGACCAGTTGCCGCCCGCGTGCCACCGCCCCAAGGGCATCGACAGGCTTCACCTGACTGGCCTCATCAAAGACCACCAGATCAAATGTCACACGCCCAGGCTCAAGAAATTGGGCCACCGACAAGGGACTCATCATGAATACGGGCTTGATCGCCTGCACCGCCTCGCCAGCCATCGAAATGAGCCTGCGAATCGGCATGTGTCGTCGCTTCTTTGCGATCTCGCCCAAGACAATGCCGACCGCACCATGGCCACCGTGCGGTGAGGGCCGGCTCGCGGCATGGGCGGCCAAGACCTCCAACCGGGCAATTTCGATGCGCTGGGCATCTTTTTCGCGGAACTGGTCGATGAGTTGGGCATGCCCTGCCCCATCAAAGGCCCTCAGTTCGGGATGCTGCCGCATGATGAAGTCAAGCAGGGTACGGAAATACGCCAATTGATACAGGGCCAGCGCCTCCGCTGGCGGCCATTGCCAGTCTTCAAGGGTCTCCACGATGGTTTGCAATCCTCCCTCAAGAGCCCTCCCGCGCATCGCATGATACTGGATCCACTCGTCCAGCGCGGCATGATTGGCTGCCCATCTTGCGAGAATCGCCCTGATCTCGACCATGGGAGTCTCAGAAAGGGTGGCCACCCC
>JBEAQI010000220.1:0-4127 GCA_041163965.1 Verrucomicrobiota bacterium
CACGAGGGCTATGGCAAGCGGGTCGGAAAGGATGCGTGTCAACATGGCAGGGTCAGGATATATCTAAATGCGAAAGGCTTTCAACTGAGACCGGGCAAAACCATTGAGGTCGTGCTCCAACTCAAGCAGGTCCCGGATGGAGGCCGGCATGGAGAAAGAGGCACTGGAGAGGCAAGCGTCGATCAAGCGCGGAATGCCGGTGAAAGCAAGACGCCTTTCCAGAAAGGCTTCCACTCCGAGGCTATTGGCGGCGTTGAAGACCGCGGGGGCCATGCCCCCAACGGCGAGGGCCTCACTGGCGAGCCGCAGGCATGGAAATCGATCCAGATCGGGGGGCTGGAGGTCGAGATGGTGGAGAAGCGTTAGATCCAGTGGCGGCAGCGGGGATGGGAGTCGGTCCGGATAGCTGAGCACGTGCTGGACGGGAAATTCCATTGACGGAGGGGCAATCTGGGCGAGGAGCGAGCCATCGACGCATTCGACCATGCTGTGGATCAGGCTCTGTGGATGGATGACCACGGAGATGGCATCCGCCTGAAGGTCGAAGAGCCAGCGCGCTTCGATCATTTCCAGCCCTTTGTTGGCCATGGTCGCGGAATCGATGGTGATCTTGGGTCCCATGCTCCAGTTGGGGTGCTGGAGTGCCTGTTCCGGGGTGACGGAGGCGAGGTCCTCGGGACGCAGGTGAAGAAAGGGCCCCCCCGAGGCAGTGAGAATGATGCGGCGCACGCGGCTCATGGGGCCCACGCCTTGGAGGCATTGGAAAATGGCGTTGTGCTCGGAGTCGACGGGGAGAAGGGTTCCGCGACTTTGGCGTGCGGTCTCCATGACAAAGGGCCCTGCGAGGACGAGCGTTTCCTTGTTGGCGAGGCCCACCGATTTGCCTGATTCGAGGGCGGCTATGGTCGGCTGGACGCCGATGGTGCCGGTAGTTGCGACCAGAATAAGGTCGGCCTCAGGCAGCGTGGCGAGACGCATCAGTCCATCAAGGCCTTCCTTGGAAAAGAGGGCGGTGTGGGGAACGTTGAAACGGTGGGCCAGTGCGTCCAATTCGGTGCCGTTGCGATTGGCAGCGACGCCAAGCAATTCAAACTGGTGCGGGTGCTTTCCGATGACGCTGAGGGCGGCCTGACCGACCGAGCCAGTGGCCCCGAGAATGACGACTTTGCGTTTCAGCACGGCTAATTCAGCGGGCGATGGACCAGAGCAATAGATGAGCGACAGGGATGGCCAAAAGAAGACTGTCGGCGACGTCCAAAAAGCCACCCAGTCCGGGGAAGACCGAGCCCGAATCTTTGACGTTGGCCTCCCGTTTCAAAGCGCTTTCCATGAGGTCTCCCAGAACGCCGCTGAGCGAAACAAAGATGGCGGCAAGGGCGGCGCTGGTGACGGTCAGTGCTGGCGGCCAATGAGGAAGCGGGGCCAAAACCATGGCGACGCTGACCAAAACGGAGGCGCAGACACCGCCGACGAGGCCCTCCCACGTCTTTTTGGGACTGAGGGAGGGGGCCATTTTGTGGCGTCCGATGGCCATGCCGGTAAGAAGCGCCCCGACATCTCCGAACTTCGTTATGGCAATGACCCAGAGAATCACGATCGCTCCATGTGCCTGAATCAGCCAGATGGCGCTGAAAGAGGGGACCGCGAGCAGCAAAAAGGCGAAAGAGGTGGACCCCACACGTTGGACAAACTCACCCGTTGGCGAGCGGAGCAGGACGCTCATCAAGATCAGAGGGACGAGTCCGGCCCAGAGGAGGGAAGGCGGCAGCAGGGTGGGTGGGAACACCATGGTGAGCCCGAGAAAGGCGGTAAGGGCGATAAACGCGGTTGGGGCGTCCGCGGGACGAGTACTTTTTTTGAGGAGGGTCAGGGTTTCCTGCAGCGAGGGCAGGGCGGCGAGCAATATGAGAGCGAGAAGTCCCGGTTGACCGAGCAGCAATGGCACGCCGATGGCTACTGACCAAAGGATGAGGGTTGAAAAGATGCGACCTTTCATACGGTTGATTGTTGGATTTGGTCGCCAGTCAGGCCGAAGCGCCTTTCGCGTCCCTGATACGTCTCGATGGCGCGGCGAAAGGCCTCAGGGCCAAAATCCGGCCAGAATTCCTCTGCGAAGTAATATTCCGCATAAGCGCTTTGAAGTAGGAGAAAGTTGGAAAGCCGGTGTTCCCCGGAGGTGCGGATGACGAGGTCCGGATCTGGCAGGTATTCCGTGTAGAGGTAGGTGCGGAAGCGGTCCCAATCGAGTGCGTCCGGATCTTCTCGGTTGAGTTGGACTTCCTTCGCGTAGGCCTGCACGGCGTCAAGGATTTCTGTGCGGGACCCGTAATTGAGGGCCAAGGTGAGATTCCAATTCTTGAAATGCTTGGTGGCGTCGATGGTCTGCTGCAATTGACGGGCTACGGTGGCGGGCATATCGCTGAGGCGGCCAACAACCCGAAAGCAGATCTGCTGTTCGAAAAGGGACTGCGCTTGGGCGTCCAGAAATGACTTCAACAGGCCCATCAAGGCGTTGACTTCCGGGGCCGGGCGTTTCCAGTTTTCGACCGAAAACGCATAGAGGGTGAGGTAGCGGATATCAAAATTTTTCGCTGCCTCGACGATGCGTTTGACATTGTCGACGCCCTGTCGGTGCCCTTCTTCCCGGGGCAGGCCACGCGCCCTTGCCCAGCGCCCATTGCCGTCCATGATGATGGCGACATGTTGGGGGATGCCGGTGCTGGGGGGCGATTCAGGCTGGGCGGAAAGAGGCATGCTACGGATGGGAGGGTTTCAAAGAGAGGTGGGGAGAATTAGCAAATGAATTCAGATATTGTGGTCCATGCAATCGGCCGGATCGCCATGGGCAAGGCCGACGATTTTCGCGGGTACACCCGCGGCCGTCATATGGGCGGGGACATCTTCCAGAACGACGCTTCCAGCTCCGATCCGGGCGCCGGTGCCAATGGTGATGTTTCCCAGGATTTTGGCTCCTGCTCCGATCAGGACGCCGTTGTGGACTTTTGGGTGGCGGTCTCCCCGTTCCTTTCCGGTCCCACCGAGCGTCACTTCGTGCAGGATGGAGACATTGTCTCCGACCACGGCGGTTTCCCCGATGACAATGCTAGTGGCATGATCAAAGAGGATGCCCTCGCCAATTGTGGCGGCGGGATGTATGTCGACCGCAAAAACTTGGCTGATGATACTCTGCAGATAGCGAGCCATGACCTGCCTATTCCCATTCCAGAGAAAATGGGCAATGCGGTAGGCGGTCAGGGCTTGGAAGCCTTTAAAATAGAGAATTGGGGCAAGAAAACCCCGAGCCGCAGGGTCTCGGCGATCAATGGCCAGAATATCGAGCCTCACACGGCGGCCGATTTCCCGATCGGAAGCGAATGTCTCTTCAAACAGTTCGTGAAGATAAGGTTCCGAGACCGCATGATGTCCCAGCTTGCGCGAGATCCGATGTGCAAGGCTGGATTCCAGTGAGTCATAGTTCAGGATGCTCTCCTCGATAAGGGCAGCGAGGACTGGTTCCTGGCGAGCGGCGATGATGGCCTCTTCGCGCAGTTGGGTCCAGACGGGATCTGGGGAAGGGGGTGGTTGGTCATGATCAGACATTAGAAAGGGCGGATGGCGTTTGTTGGATTTTGAGTCAACCCGGCGAGGTCGATTTGTCGAAGAATTATGCGCCAGCTCCCTTGAAAATGCTAATAATTGAGACAAGTTTTTCTCATTACTCATTCCACCTATGAAAAAATTCCTTCTGATTCCTATTTTTATGGCCGTTTTAGGCATGGACGCCGCTGTTGATTCAGGGGCGGCGGCCCCCTCCTTCACGCTGACTGACATCCATGGGGAGACCGTTGATTCAGCAAACTTTGCCGGGAAGGTGGTGGTACTGGAATGGATCAATCCCAAGTGTCCCTTTGTGGTGAAGTTTTATGAGAATGGCGACATGGTCAAATTCCAAGAGCGGGCCCGTGAGTTGGGGGCGGTTTGGATTTCGATCAGCTCCAACCGGCCGGGTGCGGCGCAGTACATGACCCCCGAGGAGAACAAAGTTTGGGCGGAAAAAGTCGGACATCAGGCCATTTGGCTGATGGACGCTGAGGGAGCGATGGGTAAGGCCTACGGGGCACAGGTGA
>JBEAQI010000221.1:0-11002 GCA_041163965.1 Verrucomicrobiota bacterium
CCAACGACCGCATCGATCTCTAAACTTGCAAACACCATCTGTGTTTGCCAAATGCTCTCATGTCCTTGGTTCCGGTGGGCTAGGCCCTCCCTCCACCAAAGATATCAACCACAACAAGAAACAAACCGAATCAAACCGGAAATCATCTCATTAAAGGTGGATTAACTTGTAGGGTCCAACCATGCTTATTGGCTCTAATTGGCAGAACGGGCGCGGTGGTGCGCAAGGTTCTCCCGCTGATGGCATGATGCGATCAAACTTATCTGAGGCAGCAACCGAAATCGCTGCCGGTATTGGCCAGAACCTTCGGAGGGTTCGATGACTGGCAATGAAATCAATAATACTTGCAGGCTTTCCGAAGACCCTAGAAATGAACCGGCTATCTGGGTAGAGTCTGCCAATCGACTCTTGAGGGCTCTCAATGTTCTAAGAAGAGGTGCAGAAGCATCAGAGGCTGCGGAACAATTTGATGCGGAACTGACAGCGATGATGTTAGCTGGGTTTGCCTTTGAGAATGCATTCAAGGCTCATTACCTTCGGACCGGCGGAACCCTGTACCACAACAAGAGATTACAGAATCTCAAGGGTCACACTTTTTCAAAATGGGTCGAAGCGCAAAATGTTGGCATCAGTCAATGGGAAGCCGAGGCACTTGATAAGGCGGAGTTCATCTGTGTAGCTTGGGGACGCTACCCATGCCATAATAAGATTGAGCATGAAAGAAAGTTCGAGACCTGGAGTTGGTCCGATGTAGACAGAATTCGTGACCTCGCTTTAAGACTGATCGCACCGTCCACTCCTGAGAAGGGCATCATCTAGAGGGATCCGTAGTCTAAAAATTCCCGTTTCCAGTCAACATCCAGTCAACCGCAGTTGAGGCAAAATCAAGGCAATTGAGTCGACGAAAGTCGTCTTCTGTCGTGTTCTGTGGAGCCTGCGGCGGCTGATTAAGGCGTTGGTGATTTTTCGTGTAGACCCTCCGGCGAGACTTGGTTGTTGGCGGACCCTCCTACGCCCTCTGGGCTACGTAGGGAATCCTCGCTCTAGCCCCACTTCGAATGGCGTGCCATCCGAAGCTCGGAGAGCGAAGGATGGCGGAGAGAGAGGGATTTGAACCCCCGGTGCCATTGCTGGCACACCTGATTTCGAGTCAGGCACAATCGGCCACTCTGTCATCTCTCCGAATTAGACAGGAGCAAAAGATGGGAGAAGGGGAAGAGCGATGGCAAGCCAAAGTAGAGAGCGGGATACAATTCGAGGAGAAGAGTTCCCCGATGGCGCAGAATTGAGCGTTAAAAAGGGCGGGGGCAAACAGCGCTCAGGGCCCCATTTCCGATTTGGAAGAGGTCGGCCCGATGCGGAGACGGAAACCGAAGGAAAAGAAGCGATCGGGAGCTGGTTCGTAATACCGATTGAACGCGGCATTGATGCGGACATTTCCGCTGTAGCGCCGATCGAAGAGGTTACTGATGGCCAGAAAGGGTTCACACTCGATGGGACCCACCTGCCAACGCCATCCGACGCGAAGGTCGGCAACGGAATAAGCATCGAGCTCGACAGAATTGACATCGTTGGCAAAGAGCGACCCCACAAAGCGGGATTCCAGGACTGCCCACACTCCTGTTTCAGTATCATAGCGCAGGGAGAATCCAGCGAACGAACGGGGAATGCCGGGGAGGCGATTTCCAGACAAATCGCTGCCCTCGCGAAGAAAGCGATCATAATGAAACTCGGAAAGCGTGAGCTGCCCAGCCAAGGTCCAGTTCGTACCGATCGAGGCGCTGGCGCTGAATTCGAGTCCCATCCGATCCGTGCGGCTGGCATTGCGGTAAAACTCGCGACCGGGAAAGGCCTCCAGTTCATAGGGGACCAAGCCGTCCACCTCATCGATCAGAAAGACTGATGCCTCAACCTGGACCGAGACCTGCGAAAATTCCGCGGCATGGCGGAGGCCGGCCTCCCATGCGCGGGAACGCTGGGGACGCAACAGTGGATTAAACCCGCCGCCAGCCGGATTGTCGAATTCCGTGGTAGTGGGGGTCTCAAAGGCCGTGGAATAACTCACATATCCGCCCGTTTTCGTTGAAAAGGGCACCCACCATCCAAGAAAAGGCGAGATGGCCGCAAAAGAGAGGTCTCCCGAGTCGTTGCCATCGCCAAGCAGTCGATCGGTGACAGAAAACCGGATCTCGTCCCCGCGCAGACCAGCCTTCAGGGTAGATCCCGCCGGCAACGCTAATTCCGCAAAAAGATAAGCGCCACCGGCCAAAACGGACTCCAGTTGCCGCAGAGCGAGGTCACCCCTGACCCCTGACAGATTGTCAAAGTTGGACCGGTCATCCCGTTGCGCAGACAGATCGATCCCCGCACGAAGCCTGAACGGATCCAGCTCCCCTCCCCTGCGGTAAACTAGAGAGGCCCCGGAAAATTGGCGCGCATAGGCGACTTGCCCACCCGCCTCAAATGGCAGACGATTCTCGAAGGATCGCCCGCTGTGGAAAAGCGTGGCCAACCACTCGGTGTCCTTTTGACCGGTGAACGAGTAAAGCAGCCCAAGACGATGCTGACGAACGGCCTCTCCCGCGTCAAAAAGCAGATTCCGGTCCCGGGCCTGGCGCCGATCGGCGCGAACCTCCCCGATCGTCAGGCCACCGGGATCGTTCTGCAGGGGAAAATCGATCCAGTTGAATATCACTTTGAAGCGGTGAGCCGGACTCACGGAAATCACGATATTTCCATTCAGCCTCACGTTGCGGGTCTCACTGTGGTCCCGAAATCCGTCGCGCTCGACATATCCGAGGCTAATGAATGGCCGCACACTCCCTGCGCCCTCCCCCATTTTGGCTTGCAGGTGCAGCAGCCCCGTCTGACCCACCATGACCCGCGTCTCCGCGAAGCCGGGGCCCTGCCCCTCCTCCGACACGAGATGCAGGACACCGCCCGCGGCCGCGCCATAAAGGGCCGCCGCCGGTCCGCGGATAATCTCCAATCGCTCAATCGAGCCCAGATCAATGCTATCGACCTCACCTTGGCCATCCGGTGTCGTCAGCGGCAAGCCATCAAGGTACAACCGTATCCCACGGATACCGAAATCGGAGCGGGCACCGAAACCGCGGATGGCGATCCGGGTATCCTGTGCGTAATTGTCCGGATTGAGAACAAACACTCCCGGCACCACCCCAACGCCCTCCGCCATGGTCAGTTGCAGGTGACCACGCTGTAGTACCTGCTCACCCAACACCGTTACCCCCAACGGGATCTCCATGATATCCCTTCCAAACCGCGCGGCCTCGACCACCAAAGGATCCAGGTTGAATGCCGGCACCTCTTCTGCCCGCAGCGGGAGCAGTTGCCCCATGGATAGCCAGCAGAGCATGCTCCCAGCAATGCATCGCCCGCAAATGGATGTGTGCGCCGAGCCCATACCCTCACCCGGCTCGATGGGTGCCCCACCGACCCGCGACCCGCTTCTCAAGATAGGTCTCTAGAATGGCACGCGTGGCGCGGACATGGGCCTCAATGCGGTCAACCACCGGCCATCCGGAAGGGGTCTCGGTCGTGAAGACACCCTCCACGCCATGTTGGAAGTACAAATGCAAGGCTTCCGGCAAGTCGTTCCGATCCGCCGCCAAGAGGGCCTTCGGCGGAAAGACCCGACCCTCGCGCGCCGGAAAGCCGTCGATTTCGCTCCTTCCGTCAATTGGCATCACCTGCGCCGCATGGACAAGGGCGGCAGTCTCCAGGACCTTCAGCGACTCGTCCTTAAAATGGGAATACAAATAAAAACCCTCCCCGTCACTGTCCTCATGCAGACAGATGGCGAGATCAAAGCCACGCCCTTTCAACCAATCCAACTGGGCCCGGGTTTCGGGCGCCTTGGGCGCATCGCCATAGTCCCGGTTGAGGTCAATACCGGCCCCATTGACCCGCGTGCGGGCCTGCAGGCCCACCGGATTTACCATCGGCAGAATCGTGCAATCAAGGGCATCGGGGAAACCGCCCTGCCGAAGGAGTTGCACGATCGCGAGGCAGGCCGCCGGTTCATCCCCATGCACGCCAGCGGACACATACACGTGCCCGAGGGACCCCTCGCTCTTCCGCTCCAGAACCGGCAGGCCCCATTCTTCAACCTGCCCATAGAATCCGATTTCAAAGCCGGCCGAGCGACCAGCCGCCTTCAATCGCTCCATGTATTCGCCAACCCGCATCGCCTCACTCCTTCAAAAGAAACGTCAACGGCACCAGCAGACGCGCCGACCATGCTGCTTCGGAATGATCCGTGCCTTCAAAGACCCGCGTCACCCAGTCAGCCTCCCGGTAACCCTTGGACCGCATCACCTCGTCGACCTTGACCTGCCAAACACCATAGTGGACATCCAGGGTCTCGGTGCCATGATCAAAATAAATCCGGTTCCCGCCCGCCGGGGGGAGATTGTCCTTCAAGTAGCTGACAAAAGCGTCTGGAATCGGATTGTTATCCATTGGGGTCATCCCGATCCAGTGGGTCGAAAGGCAGGCCGCTCTGCCAAAGACCTCAGGGTATTCACAAAGTGCATACAGCGAGATGAGCCCGCCCATACTGGAGCCCATGATGGCCGTCCGCTCCGACGCCCCATCCACGGGAAAGGCCTGCCGGACCGCCGGCATGAGCTCCTCCACAATAAATTTCAGGTAGGCATCGGCCCGCATACCCGCCGGAGCATGGTAACGCACGGGTGTCTCTACCCCACTCGCCATGCCCTCCACAAAGCTCTTAGGCAAGGCCCTCCAAACTGCCGCTGGAAAATAATCCCCCCACCGGTTGGCACCGGAATTATGAATACCGACCACTACCGCCGGCGGAAGCACGCCCGCATTTACGGCTTGCCCAAGAACCGCGTCCACCTCCCATGCCTGCCCGTTCCACGTTTGGTCCGCGTCAAACAGCATCTGCCCGTCATGCATGTAAATGACCGGATAACGGGCTTCGGGGTCGAGTCCATCCGGCAACCAGATGTCAACCGTCATGGCCCCCATGTGCGCCGACGGAAAGTTCGCCCAGCGCGTCAACCGGCCCTCGGTGACTTGGGGAAGGGCGGCTGCCAACCATGACCAGGAAAGAAATAGAGACAGCGTCAGGCAGTACATCCTCATTACCCTCAAAACGCTTCACCAAGAACGGGAATTGGCAAGTCGACAGAGCAATATCTTCAAGCCCGCAGCGACCATCGCAAACTATCGTGCTTAGCTCAATTGCATGGCATCCACATCGAGCACCTCCACCATCTCGGGATCCCACTTGAAGGCCGTCCGCTGCTCCTGAAGCCAAGGCACCACCCGCGTCACCGAAGGCGCAAAATACCAGATCTGGTAGCGGTAGAGGTTCTGAATGCGCTCCACCGGACAGGGAGCCGGCCCACGCACCTCGACACCGCGCTCCTTCAGCCCGGGCTCCACGTGGCGAACCCATTGGCGAGTGTAAAAGTCCAGCTTCTCCCGATTGGCGGCGCGAAAGAGATGGTGAATCAAGTGCCGATAAGGTGGATACCCAAACTCCCGCCGCTGCTTTAATTCGAGCTCCGTGAATCCATCAAAATCCTGCTGCCGCCCATACTGAATCGGTGGCGCCGAGGGGAGATAGGTCTGAAGAACGACCTCCCCGGCTCGGTCGCCCCGACCCGCTCGGCCTGACACCTGCACAACCAGCTGAAAGGTCCGCTCCGCCGCCCTAAAATCCGGCATGTGCATGGACAAATCCGCATCGAGCAGACCCACCAGGGTGACATTCGGAAAGTCCAGCCCCTTGGCAATCATCTGCGTCCCCACAAGGACATCCAGTCGTCCCTGCCGGAAGGCTTCCAGTTGCTCCCGCAAGGCGTGCTTGCGGCGGGTCGTGTCGGCGTCGATGCGGGCAACCCGGGCCATCGGCAGCAACCGCTTCACATGGGCCTCCACCTTTTCCGTCCCCGTTCCCTTGTAGTGAATCTTGGGCGACCGGCACTTCGGACAGACCGACGGCACGCCTGTCTCAAAGCCACACATATGGCACCTTAACCGACGGTCCCGAAAATGATGCGTCAACGTGATCGAACAAAAGTCGCACTCCGCGACAAACCCGCAATCCGGGCAATTCAGCGAAGTGTCATGACCACGCCGGTTCAGAAACAAGATCACCTGCTCCCGCCGCTCGTAACGCTCCCGCATTTTGTCTGCCAGCAGACGGGAAAACACACCCGCCTTCTCCCGCCGCATATCGACCACATGCATCAACGGCAGTTGCCGGTCATCAATCCGCTTTCGCAGCCGGTTCTCCCGATACTTCCCGATGGCCACGTTGTGCAGCGTTTCCATGGAAGGGGTCGCACTCCCGAGCAGACAGACCGCCTCGTTCAGCATCGCCCGGTATACCGCCACGTCCCGCCCATTATACCGCGGCACCTCCTCCTGCTTGTAAGCCGGTTCGTGCTCCTCGTCGACCACCACCAGCTTTAGATTCCGCACCGGCGCAAAAACTGCCGACCTCGCACCCACCACCACCCGCGCCTCCCCGTTCGCCACCGCCCGCCAGCCATCGTAGCGCTCCCCGTCCGATAATTGGCTGTGCCACACCACCACACGGTCCCCGCTAACGGCTTCAAAACGGGCCCGCAAGCGCCCCACCGTCTGCGGCGTCAAGGCCACTTCCGGCACCAGAAAAATCACCCCGCCGCCAGCCGCCAGCACCTCCTTCATCACCCGCATGTAAACTTCCGTCTTGCCGGATCCAGTCACCCCATGAAGCAGGTGCGCCACAAATTGCCGCTTCTCCACACTCTCCAGAATGTCCTTCACGCACACCGCCTGCTCCTCCGTGAGATCGTGGCCATGTGCCGCCGCTCCCACCTGCTGTGCCCCCAGTTCGTCCCCATACGCCACGCGCTCCGTGACCTCCAGGCTCTCCTCCAAAACCCCCTTCTTGACCAGACCGTCCAAGACCACCCCACTCACCGCCAACCGCTTCATCAAGAGGGCGCGCGGCCATATCTCGCGCGCCAGTTGCCCAGATAAAAATTCCACCACCTCCCGCTGCTTGCGCGCACCCTTCAGCGCCTCCTCCGTCACCGCAGACCGAATCAAACGCACCGCACGTCCCTCCCGCCGCCCCATCCCCCGCCGCACCGCGCCGGGAATCATCACCTCGAAGACTTGCTCAAGGCCACAAGCATAATACCGCGCCAGCCATATCGCCAGCTGCACCCCTTCCGGCCGCACCACCGGAAAGGGCTGCACCAACCCCAATACCCGCTTCAGCCTCGCTTCCGGAACCGCCTCCTCTCCTTCCCCCATCACAATCCCCAGCTCCACCCGCCTCCCCAACGGTATCCGCACCAGACTCCCCACACCAAAGCCGTCCAGCCCCACCATGTCCGCCCCCACTGCGTAGGTTAGCCCTCGACCCACCCCCCGCATCGGCATCACTTCCACTCGCCTGCTCTCTGTCCTCACCCCTCCCTTCTCGCCTTCCCAACGCCTTATGGCAACCCCTTCATGACCGCTTTTTTGTTGCCTTGTCGCCGCTCCGCGAGCACTTATTGAAAATTGGTCTCATTTTTAAAAGCACGCTTTGCGAGAGATGCCAAAAAAGACCATTCAGCAGGCCTCTGGCCCCACTCACATGAATTCAGGCCCGTTGTCCAAGTAAGAATTTACGCGGGCGGAATCGTTTTTGAGAATAAAACGCATTGAGAGGAATCTTACCACCATATGAAAATCATCGATGACATGGAGCAGTTGCAGGGGATAGAGGTAGTTCGCAGCGCATCCGCGGTCAGTCCGGAAGTAGAGGACGTACGCGATCTTCCGTCAGCGGACAAGAATACCATCAAAATCTATCTGCAGGAAATTGGAAAGACGCCACTTTTGAAGCCCACCGAGGAGGTCGAATTGGCGGCCCTCATCCAGCAAGGCGATCTTAAGGCACGGGATCGAATGATCCGTGCAAACCTACGCTTGGTGGTGAAAATCGCCCATGATTATGCCACCTTTGGCTTGCCATTGCTCGACTTGATCAGCGAGGGCAACATTGGTCTGATCAAGGCTGTGGAGCGTTTTGACCCACAAAAAGGGGGCAAACTCTCCACCTACGCCGCATGGTGGATCAAGCAGTCGATCAAACGGGCCCTTGCCAATCAAAGCAAGACGATCCGCCTTCCTGTGCACCTGGTGGACAAGATCGCGCGGATGCGCCGAGTGACTGCCGAACTGGAGGAAGAATTGGGACGCGTCCCTTCTGACGATGAAATCGCGTACGCGATGGATATGCCGGTCAACAAAGTGGCCCACCTCAAGTCAGTGAGTGTCAGACCGGCCAGTCTTGATGCGCCGGTGGGGGACGACGATGGGACTGAATTTGGCGACCTAATCGGCGACGAGAATTCCATCAACCCGCTCGACAATTTGCAGTCCAAGAACCGCATCAATGATTTGATGAACATGCTCGACGAGATCGATTCCCGCGAGGCGGAAATTCTGCGACTGCGGTACGGACTCAACGGGGAAAAGCCAAAAACCTTGGAAGAAGTGGGGGAAATGTTTGGCATCACCCGAGAACGGGTTCGCCAGCTCCAGAACATGGCCTTGAACCGCATCCGGAGAGCCCTCATCGAGAAGGAAAAGCAGCGCTCACAGGACGAAATCCGCGAAGAAATCCGCGAGAAAAAGCGGATGGAGGTCCTGCAGGAATTCTTCGAAACCACCGTTGAATCCAGGCGCTCCTGACCCGCCCTCTCGGCAATCGGTCGGTTTTCAGGTTTTACGCGAGCGTCTGGTCCAAGAGCCGGACAGGCTCCTCTGAGCGATCGGGACTCAAAGGGCAGGCAACCGGACAAATTGGGTTGCTTTGCACGGGGAGGCCAGCTCACTTTTATGCATGCAACCGACAGCGCTGATCAGTGTGAGCGACAAAACCGGTCTTATCCCCTTTGCAAAGGCTCTGGTGGAAGGTCACCAGTATCGCATCCTTTCCACCGGAGGGACCGCCAAAACCCTTCAGGAGGCTGGCGTCCCGGTCACCGAGGTCAGCGACTATACCGGCTTCCCGGAAATGATGGAGGGCCGCATCAAAACGCTTCATCCAAAGATACACGGCGGGCTGCTGTGTCGACGCGACCATGCAGACCACCTTGCGCAGGCTAGCGCCCATGGAATCGACCTGATCGATCTTGTTGTCGTGAACCTCTATCCATTCGAGGCCACAATCGCCAGGGCCGACGTCACGAAGGCCGAGGCCATCGAGCAGATTGACATTGGGGGACCGTCCATGCTGCGCAGTGCGGCCAAAAACCACGCCGCGGTCACGGTGGTCACCGACCCAGCCGACTATGGACGGGTCTTGGAAGCGTTAAAAGCGCCCCAGCAGCTGCCGTCCCTGCGCAGCGCCCTTGCCCTCAAGGTGTTCAAGCGCACCAGCGCCTATGATGCGAGCATTGCCGACTATCTGGCTTCGGCAAACGATGAATCGCCTGACCTCGCCGCCCTCGCCGGCTTCCCGCCCACCTACCGCCTTACCGGAGAGCGGGCCCAGTCCCTTCGCTACGGCGAAAATCCCCACCAGAAAGCGGCCCTTTATGGCCGCTTCTTTGAAGTGTTTGAGCAACTTCAGGGCAAGGAACTTAGTTTCAACAATATCATTGATATCTCCGCGGCCGCCTACCTCATTGGAGAGTTCGAGCAGCCCACCCTTGCCATTCTCAAGCATACCAATCCGTGTGGGGTGGCCACTGCCCCCACCCTCCTCGAGGCATGGGAGGAGGCCTTCGCCACGGACCGTCAGGCTCCCTTCGGAGGCATCATCGTCGCCAACCAGACCATCGATCGGGACCTTGCGGAACGGATCGGGGAAATCTTTTCGGAAGTCATCATCGCTCCTCACTTTACAGCGGACGCGCGCGCCCTCTTTGAGAAAAAGAAAAACCTGCGCCTCATGATCAGTCGCGATGGGGTGCGGGCGGATTCTTTGAAGGATGTCCGGTCCGCCATCGGGGGATTCCTTGTCCAAGACCGTGACCAGCATCGGCTCCGGCCGGGAGATTGTCAGGTCGTCACGGAACGCCAGCCCACCGAGGCGGAATGGAAGGCGCTCCTCTTTGGATGGAAAGTCGTCAAACATGTAAAATCCAACGCCATCGTCTACGCCGCTCCGGAACGCACGCTCGGGATTGGTGCGGGCCAGATGTCGCGCGTCGACAGCTCTCGGATCGCCGTCTGGAAGGCACGCGAGGCAGGCCTTTCTCTCGAGGGATCCATCATCGCCTCGGACGCCTTTTTTCCGTTTCCCGATGGCTTGGAAGCCGCCGCTGAGGCAGGCGCCACCGCCGCCATCCAACCGGGTGGCTCGGTCCGTGATGAGGCGGTCATCGCCGCTGCCAACGCCCGGGGCATGGCCATGGTCTTCACCGGCGTGCGTCACTTCCGCCACTAGCGGCTGGACGCCGGAGATTATTCGCGCCGAGACACGCGGAGGCTTGTCAGCCAGTGAAATGCGCCTACCTTCAACAATCTTTATGGATGTAAGCGAACAAACTGACGCGCTGATCATTGCCGGGCGGCCATTCTCTTCTCGTCTTTTGCTGGGAACGGGCAAATTCAGCTCCGGCGAGGCCATGCGGGACGCCTGCCGCGCTGCACGGACAGAGTTGGTCACCGTGGCCCTCAAACGGGCCGCGCTCGTTGGACCGGATCCGTTTGCCGACATTCTGGATTACCTTGAGTCGGACCGCTACCTGATCCTGCCCAACACCGCCGGGGCGATGAATGCTGAGGAAGCGGTCCGCATCGCCCGCCTCGCGGAGGCGGCCGGCCTCCCGAAATGGGTCAAACTGGAAATCCATCCGGATCCAAATTATCTGCTCCCAGACCCCATCGAAACCCTCAAAGCAGCGGAAATCCTTGTTAAAGAGGGCTTTACTGTTCTTCCCTACATCAATGCTGATCCCGTCCTGGCTCTCAGACTCCAGGATGTGGGCTGCGCCACGGTGATGCCTCT
>JBEAQI010000222.1:0-3050 GCA_041163965.1 Verrucomicrobiota bacterium
AAACGGGCAATCCCTTTGCTATCTGGACAACGCGGCGACGTCGCAAAAGCCGGTGGAGGTAATCGAGCGGGTGCGTCGATATTACGCGCAGGAGAACGCCAACATACACCGTGGGGTGCACGCGCTATCCCAGGAGGCCACCGAATTCTATGAGGCGGCGCGGCGACAGGTGGCGGCATTCATTGGGGCTTCAGAAAAAGAGACCATTTTCACCCGAGGGGCGACGGAGTCGATTAATCTGGTGGCATCGAGCCTTGCGCCGACGCTTAAAAGAGAAGGGCGACCGGTTTTGATCACCCAGATGGAGCACCATGCGAACATTGTGCCTTGGCAACTGTTGCGGGATCGGGAAGGCGTGGACCTGGTGGTGGTGCGTGTGGACGACGAGGGGCGGCTCGACCGGGATGATTTCAGTTTGAAGCTCCGTGAGTGCGAACCGGGACTGGTTTCGTTGACGCAGGTCTGCAACTCAACGGGGGTGGTCAATCCTGTGGAGGTCTTGATCGAAGAGGCCCACGGGTTGGGGATTCCCGTTCTCGTGGATGCCTGCCAATCCGTGCCGCATTTTCCCGTCGATGTGCGGTCGCTGGATTGCGATTGGCTGGTGTTCAGTGGTCACAAAGTCTTTGGGCCGACCGGAATCGGGGTCCTGTACGGTAAGGCGGCGCTATTGGAGGCGATGCCACCTTACCAAGGTGGAGGAGACATGATTGAGTCTGTGACCTTTGAAAAGACGATTTTCAAGGCTCCTCCCGAGCGCTTTGAGGCGGGTACGCCCAATGTTGCAGGGGCGATCGGATTGGGAGCGGCGACCCAGTTTGTGGGGCGACTTGACCGGCAGCAGTTGGTTGACCACGAGACGGCCTTGCGGGTGGCCGCCGATGAGGCGCTGGCGACGGTTCCCGGATTGAGGATAATCGCCCATGGAGATCCGCGGGCGGCGGTCGTCTCTTTTGTGATGGATGCAGCACACCCGCATGACATTGCCTCATTCTTGGATGCCGAAGGGATTGCCATCCGATCGGGGCATCATTGTACTCAACCGCTGATGCAGCGTCTTGGTTTAAGCGGGACAGCCAGAGCCAGTTTCAGTCTCTACAATACGCTGGAAGACGTGGAGCGTCTTCGGGAGGCCCTGATGCGGATCCACCGTTTTTTTGGCTGAGTGGAAGGGTCAGAGGGCGGCGACGATGGCTTGGCACAGTGGGTGCAGATTGGAATCGTTGATGCCGGCCACATTGATGCGTCCGCTATCGACCATGTAGATGCCGTTGTTGGATCGCAGGCGAAGTACTGTGTCGCGCGACAGTCCAGAGAAGGAGAACATGCCGGTCTGGTGCCGGATGAAGGAAAAATCCGTGCTGGCACCAGCTTGTTCAAGCGCATCGACGAACTGGTGTCGGACACTGAGGATGCGGGCCCGCATGGCCTTGAGTTCCTCCTCCCAGATCGAATACAGTTCAGGGTCGTCGAGGATGGTGTTGACGAGGTGACTTCCGTGGGCGGGCGGATTCGAATAGTTCGTTCGGACGATGACCTTCAGCTGGCTGAGGACCCTGTCGGCTTCGTCCTTGTTTTTGGCGACGGCGTGGAGGGCCCCGACCCGGTCTTGATAGAGCCCGAAATTCTTTGAAAAGGATGAGCAGACAAAGAACTCGAGACCATATTGAGCGAACAAGCGGATGGCCAGCGCGTCCTCAATCCATCCCGAGGCAAAGCCTTGGTAGGCGAAGTCGATGACCGGCAGAAGGTGCCGCGCCTTGCAGATTTTGGCGATGGTTTCCCAATCCTCGGGGGTGGGGTCGATCCCAGTGGGATTATGGCAGCAGGCATGAAACAAGACACAATCGTTTTCCGGGATATTTTCGAGGACGGTGAGGAGACCATCCCGGTTGAGTCCGTGGGATTCCGGTTGATAGTATGGATATGACAGTACTTCCAAGCCGGCGGCTGAGAAAATGCCCTGGTGGTTTGCCCAAGTGGGGTTGCTGACCCAGATGGTCCGTCGATCGAGGATCCCGCGGAGAAAGTCGCCGACGATGCGCAAGGCGCCGGTGCCGCCGGGTGTGTGAACGGATGCCACCCGGCCGGTGCTGACCATTTCATTGTCTTTTCCAAAGACAAGATGTCGGGTGTTCTCGAGGAAACGGGGGGCTCCGTTGATGGGCAGGTATCCCTTGGTGAGGTTGGAATCCGCAAGACGCTTGGCAGCGAGGCGTACACACTCAAGCACAGGCGAGGCCCCTGAAGCGTCTTGATAGACTCCGACCGAGAGGTTGATCTTGCCGGGGTTGGGGTCGTTGCGGAAAGCCTCCGAGAGCCCGAGGATGGGGTCGGTGGGCGCGGTCGTAACCTGCTCAAAGAGATTCATTGATATTTTCAACAACAACCTGGAGAAGACATCAAGGCAGGATTTTTTTGGCAGAAATTTTGTTTTCGCATTGAACGAATGGGAGGTGGCAGCATCAGTAATGGCGTGCGCTGTCATTTGCCTTTTACTTTATTAACATGGGTCCTTCCGATAATTGTGTTAGCCGAATCGATGGACCGTATACAGACGAAAGAGGGAGCGATCTTGATAGGCCGGATTCTATCCCAGACGGAAACTCACTATCTCATACAGACCGACTACGCGGGGGAGCTGAAAGTGTTGGTCTCGCGGGTGGAGCGAGTGGAGCGGGCGGGAGCTGAGGCGGTGAAGGCGGCGGTTCCATCGGCTCCCGTTGTGGTGGTGGAGAAGGCCGTTGGGGCGTTGGCCGGATCCGGATCAGGACGTGAAAAGGATGACTGGAAGTTTGAGGGAGGGCTGAACCTGACCGGTAAGAGTGGAAACACCGACCGGTTTGACCTTGCGGTCAACTTGAAGGCAGAGTGGGAGCGCAGTCATGACCGCTTTGATTTCTATGGACGGTATGCTTATGGGACCAACCGCGGGCTGGAGGCCATTGATGAATTGATCGTCGGGACCCGGTATACCAATTTCTATTTTGACGGGGCCGGTTTTTTTGCGCGCGAAGAGCTCGAGTTTGACAAGTTCGAGGGCTTGTCTC
>JBEAQI010000223.1:0-2997 GCA_041163965.1 Verrucomicrobiota bacterium
CGATGATGCCATCCGCGTGATAGGTGTTCATGTATTCGTCCTCACAGTACACTTCCAACCGGATCAGGTGCGAGGAACGCGCCTTGATGACGACGTCGTTGAGGGCCCGGATGGTCTCCCCGTCTGGAGATTCCAAGGTCAGCAGGGACAGGCTGCGTGAGGCAGTGTCACCTATGAGAAAGCCTTTGAATTCGTCGCGGATGGTGTGGCGGGAGAAACTCGCCATGAAGCCCAAGCGGCCCAGATTGACGCCAAGAACCGGAACACCGGCGTGGGAGGCGGCCTCAACCACTCCCAGCAGGGTGCCGTCGCCCCCCACGACGATGCAGAGGTCGGCGCCGGCCAATTCCTCCGCTGGCAAGGGGAAGCTGGCGATGGTGCGGGCGGTGCAACCCGCCTCGTGGGCAAGGCTCATGAGGTCCGAGGCAAGGTCCACGGCGCCCTCCTTGGTCGTGTTGACGACAATCACCACCTGCCTGACATTGCCCATGCGCAGCAGTCATGGGATAAGGCGGAGGCAAGTCAAGCGCGGGGCGACTCCCGTTTGTCCCAGCCCGCGAGGGTTTCCTGGTTGCCATTGGCCCCGCAAATGGGAGAGGGGCAGCTTCCCACGAGGACGCTGTCAGGCAGCGACTCCTGCACAAAGTCGAGGATTTCATGGAGAATCCGTTCCCGTATGGCGGGGTCGCTGATGATGCCTGCGCCGCGGTCGGCCTCCTCCTTTCCCGCTTCAAACTGTGGTTTGACCAAGGCAATGAGCCGTCCTCCCGGCTCCAGGAAGGGCCAGATTGCGGGCAGTATCAACCGTAGCGAGATGAACGACAAGTCCATGACGATCAGCGGATAGCGGGGGTGGGGCAATTCGCCCGGTTGCAGGTGTCGCGCATTGACCCGTTCTAGGTTAATGACCCGTGGGTCGGTCCGCAATTTATAATGCAGTTGGCCATGGCCGACATCAAGGCAGGTGGCTTCGGCCGCGCCTTCCTGCAGTAGAAAGTCTGTGAAGCCTCCGGTTGAGGCCCCCACGTCCAGAAAGCGTATTCCCGCCACCGGCCAGGGCCACCGGGCGAAAAAACCGGCTAGCTTTTCCGCCCCCCGCGAGACATAGCGGGCTCCCGATTCAAGGATCAGGTCAATCGTTCTGAGCACTTCACGTCCCGGTTTATCAAGGATTTCCGTGCCGGAGCGGACCTTGCCCGCCATGATCAGGCCTTTGGCTTGGCTGCGACTGACCGCCAATCCCCGCTCCACCATCAATTCATCCAGTCGCTGCCGTAGCCCCATCTCTGTAGCGAACGCCTGCAGAACGGGTGTGTCAATCCTGGCAGGCCTGCCAACTGCGTCCCGTGAACCGCCCCCAGGCAGCGGCACTTGTTGACACCCGGGGCCTCCCGCCCCCCGATTCCCACCATTTCAGAGGGCAAGGCCTGTGAACGCCTTGTGAGTAACTTCAGTAAGCTCCTGTCTTCCATTCACTTAGATGGATATACCCGACGGTGGGAGCGCATAAAAATAATGGGAAGAAGCTTGACCGAAGTGGGGCGATATGTCATGAAATGGCAGAAAGTGGTGCAAATAGAGACAAGCATGCAGCAATGAGCGAGGCAACTTCAACGATGGCTTATGTCGGGGAGTTTGTGCATAGCCTCGACGCACGGAACCGGGTGACGGTTCCGTCGTGCTGGCGCGTGGCTGGGGATGACGGCAATTATTACATGGCCTGGCCGCACCCGGAGGGCTGTATTGTTGTTTACCCGCCCCACATGCAGGAGGAGCTCCTGGCGAAGGCCAAGGCTGTCAAGCTGAGCGACGTCAAGAGTCAGGCGATGCTACGCCAGATCTTTGGGCGGGCCTTCAAGTTTGGGTGCGATAAGCAGGGGCGCATTCTTATCCCCGATCCCCTCAAGGGACATGGTAAGATTGCCAAGCGAGTGAGCTTGGTCGGGCTTGGCCACTATTTTCAGATTTGGGACGCCTCGCGCCGCGAGGCGGAGGAGAGTGGCTTCGACCTACTGGAGGCGATGGCCCAGATGGATTTTTGATGAGGAACCCCGTTAACGCGAACCAGAGAAGGACGATGCAGACCGAGCGACTGATTCAAAGCGGCATTTTGCACACTGGGGAACCACGGCATTATTCATCGTGGGCGCCACCGGAGGTGCCCAAGCTCAATTTGGCGGTCAGCGGAACGGTGGGGGAGGCTTTATATCGCCGGCAAAAGGCCTGTGCGCCGCAGGTCCGGCCGGGCCGCTCCGGGTGGTTGCATTTGTGGTACACCCTGCGTGGAAAAGGGGGTCGTCGATGAGCGAGGGAGCTCAGATCACCCATCATCCCGTCCTATTGGAACCGGTTCTCCGGTTGATGTTGGAAGGCCGGCCCGGATATTTTCTCGACGCGACCTTTGGAGGGGGCGGGCACACCCGGGCGATTCTGGAGGCGGACGCCGCAAACCAGGTGGTGGCCTTGGATTGCGATCCCGAAGCGGTGGCGCGCGGGCGGCAAATGGCGGCGGATTTTCCCGGCCGGCTTGTCCTGCATCACCTCAACTTTGCCTCCCTTGGGGAACTGGAGGAGACCGGATTCAACGGAATTCTGTTTGATTTCGGGGTGAGTTCCTACCATTTCGATGATGCTGGTCGGGGGTTTTCCTTTCGTGCCGATGCGCCTCTTGACATGCGCTTGAATCCCGGAGAGGGGCTTGCCGCGAGCGAATTTTTGCGCACCGCGGAGCGGGCCGAGCTAGTTGAGGCGGTGCGAGATTTCGGGGAGGAGCCCCGTTGGAAGCGGGTGGTCCGAGCCATTGAGGAAGCCCGTGGGACGGCGGCTTTGGAGCGGACCTTGGCCTTTGCGGCTCTCGTTGAGGAGGCGGTGGGGCGCCGGCCGGGAGAGCGGATTCATCCCGCGACCCGGACTTTCCAGGGGGTTCGTATCGCGGTGAATCGTGAGCTGGAGGTCATCGAGGCCGCCTTGCCGGAAGCCTTCCGCAAGCTCCAGCCA
>JBEAQI010000224.1:0-7421 GCA_041163965.1 Verrucomicrobiota bacterium
AAAACGACTCCAATCGGACTCGTTTGGACCGCTTGCGCGCCTACGGACTGACCTTGCAGAGCAACCTCCCGGAGGTTTCCTCCGGCGCAGGCTCCCTCCACGGTATGACCTTTGTTCTGACCGGGACCCTCCCGAACCTTAATCGTGAGGAGGCCAAGTCCCTCATTGAGGCCGCGGGTGGAAAGGTCACCGGAAGCGTCAGTGGCAAAACCAGCTATGTCGTCGCCGGAGAGGAAGCCGGCAGCAAACTCACAAAGGCCCAGTCATTAGGCATTCCCATTTTGGATGAGGCCGCCCTGCGGACCTTGCTCGCCCCTTCCTGATACAGCTGCCGACGCTCATATCTGCCAGTCGCTCTGCGAGCTGGATTCATGCAGTCCGCATTCCCGCTTCAGCCCCTTGAAGCGCGTTTCTTCGGCGGTCTGGCCCGCCTGCAAGGGGGCGCTGCTGTGCCAATCCCCCACGCTCGCGTAGCCCTCCTTCCAAAGCGGATGAAATGGCAATTCATTCGCCAGCAAATAGTCATAGACCGCCTTTTCGCTCCAGTCGATGATCGGGTGAATCTTAATGGTCCGCTTTTGCTGTTCTACCGCCTTCAATCCCTCCCGGCTGCGAGACTGGACTCGTCTCAGACCTGTTATCCATGCTTTTGCCTGCAGCTCCACCAAGGCCCGGTTCATTGGCTCCACTTTGTTCTCAAGATTATAGGCTTCCAATTCTTTCAGGTCGCCCGCCCACCGCTTCCCTTCCAGTGCTTCCTGCCGAGCCGCTGTCCGCCGCGCACTGTATACCTTCAGATTCAAGTCCAACCGCTCCCGCAGCTGCTCCGCAAAGCGGTAGGTTTCCTCAAACAAATATCCAGTATCGACAAATACCACTGGAATGGAGGGGATGATGCCTTTTACCATGTGCAACAGCACCGCCGATTGTATCCCGAAGCTCGTCGACATGACCACTCCTTCCCCAAACTGTTCCCATGCCCACTGGATCCGGTCCTGCGCTTTCCAGCCCTCCATGCCTTCGAGGCCTGATAAATTGCGGCTTGCCTCCGCCTCGTAATAATGGTTCATTGGGTCATAAACTTATGATTAAGGATAAATGGCAAGACCCAAGTGAGAGTGGAGGGGGGGAAGGCGCGTGAGAGGGCGAGCGGATGGGGTGGTATATTTGGTGGGGGCGGGGCCTGGGGATCCCGAATTAATGACCTTGAAGGGGCGGCGGTTGTTGGAGGGGTGTGAGGCGTTAGTGTATGATCATTTGGTGGACGAGCGGGTACGCGAATGGGTGCGGGCTGACTGCGAGCAATACTATGTGGGGAAGCGATCGGGGCATCACAGCATGGAGCAGAGCCGGATTGAGGCATTGTTGGTGGAGTTGGCGGGGCGCGGGCTGCGGGTGGTGCGGTTAAAGGGCGGGGATCCCTTTATTTTTGGGCGAGGCGGGGAGGAGGCGGAGGCCCTGCGAGCGGCCGGGGTGAGGTACGAGGTGGTGCCGGCGGTGACGGCGGCGCTCGGGTGTGCGGCCTACTGTGGAATACCGTTGACGTATCGCGGGAAGAGCAGCGCGGTGACCTTTTTGTCAGGGCATGAGTGCACGGAGCCGGAGGCGAGTGAGATTGACTGGGGGGCGCATGCGGTGAGCGGGGCGACGTTGGTGCTGTACATGGCGATGGGTCGATTGAGGGAGATCAGCGCCCGTTTGATGGAAGGAGGGATGGGGCCTGGGACGCTGGTGAGTGTGGTGGAGTGGGGGACGACGCGGCGTCAGCGCAGTTTGCGCGGCGAGTTGGGAGCGATAGCAGATTTGGTGGAAGCAGCGGGGATGGAGCCACCGGCGGTGGTGATTATCGGAGAGGTGGCGGGATTGGGGGAGACCCTGGAGTGGTTTGATCCGGCGATTTGAGGCAGGGAAAAAAAGAAAAAGCCGATTGGGAATCCCAACCGGCTTAAAGAGAAACAGGGTTATTGCAGCTCAGGCCTTTTGGATTTTTCCGGCCTTTATGGCTTTAACCGAGACCCACATCCGTTTGACTTGTCCGGAGGGGAGAAGGACGCGGACTCGTTGCAGGTTTGGCTTGAAAGTCCGCTTGGTGATTTTGGCGATGTGGGTACCGATACCGCCGCTTTTCTTGGTGAGGCCTCGACGGTGAATGATACTGCCGCTGACGGGGCGTTTTCCGGTGATTGAACAAATGCGTGCCATGGTTTACTCCTTGTCGAAAAGTGGGCGACGGTAGGTTGGCGGGTGGGGAAGGCAAGTTTTTTTTAGGATAGAATGCGGGAGCCGGAAAGGACTTGAAATCGGCTTCCCATATTTTGCGGGTGGAGGATTTCCATGAGGGTCATGCGTTCAGGAGAGAAGGACGTGGGATCCTGGAGAACGATTTTTTCTATGGTGGAGGGCGCATGGCGCATAAAAAAAGTTTCCTGACGGAGGAGGGAGAGGCCTTGGAACTGGTGTGCGCGCAGGATGGATTCGAGCGGATCCCATGCGATATGGCAGGTGATATCGCGGGTCCCCGGGGAAGACAGGAAGTCATTATCAAGGCGATGCTGTGCGTATGCGCGGGCGGTCCCCTGTGGCCGCAGATGGAGAAGGTCGTGTTCCATGAGGCCGTAGTCGAGGGCAATGAAACGACCCTCCCACGGCTGTTCGCAGATACGGGACAGGAGGGCGAGGGCGCCCGAGGGCCAATCCACCGTGTAGCCTATGGGAGGGGTGCTTGGGAGCGGGGGGAGCGGGCTTAGCGGAGCGGTGTAGATCAAGGTATAGCTTGGCGCGTCCGTCTCATCGATGGTGGAGGCGACGGCGGCTTCGAGCCAGGTGGTACCATCGAACTGAAAACGGCGAAATGGTTGGGCATCGAAGAGTTCGTTTGAAAAGACGACCGCCGGGGAGGGAATATGGAAGGTCTGGCCTGGTCGGACACAGATGATTTCCTTGAAGGGGGAGGTCAGCTTTCCGAGGACGCCCCGTTCCGATTCCGGTCCAAATTCCACAAAGGCAGTTTCTTCCGGGGGAGCGTGGAGACCGTCGGTGGCGGCTTCCATGACGAGCCTTCCAAAGACTTCCCCGAGGCTGGCGGCGGTGTAGAAATCCGTTTTGCTGGAGCGGCCGACCCGGTGCCGGTCGGTCTGGGCATAGTACCCCAGGTGCGGCTCATAGAGGGCGGTCTCGATAAAGGCCGGGAGAGGAATGAGCCCCGAATCCGGGTCGGCCTTACTAAGCAGAGCGGTCCGCATGGCATGCGAGAAGGTGTCCATTGAAGGGTGGGCTTAACGTTGGGAGCGCGGTGGTGCACGCTGAAAATCAGGTGGGAGGAACCCTTAAAAAAAATCGTGCATGCGACAGGCGGAGTGTCATAGTGGGCGGTTATGGTGAAGAGCGTATTGAAATTGCTGTTGGAAGGCGAGGCGGTGGACGCGGCCTCGATGGCGACGATATTGGGAGTTGGCGAGGACCAAGTCCGGGAGGCGCTAAAGCAGCTCGAACGCGAAAAAGTGTTGTTGGGGTGGCGACCGGTGATCAATCCCAAGGCTGCGGCGGAGGACGAAGTTCAGGCCCTGATCGAGGTCTCCATCGCGCCGGAGCGGGAAGGTGGATTCAACCGCATGGCGGAGCGCATAGCACGGTTTGACCAAGTGGTGACGTGTTACTTGATGAGCGGCGGCTACGATTTGATGGTGGTGGTCCGCGGGCCCAACCTGTTGTCGGTGGCGACCTTTGTGTCTGAGAAGCTTGCTGTTTTGGAGGGGGTAAAGTCGACCGCGACCCGTTTTATGTTAAGGTGTTATAAGGTGGAGGGATTCTTTCCAAATGGGGACGCGGATCCAGCTGACAAGCCGTCAGTGAGTCCATAAGCGACCTTCAGAAAGCGACAGATTTATGAATTATGATGGTCTGGTGTCCCGTCGCGTGCGGGATTTGAAGCGTTCCGGGATCCGCGATTTCTTTGCCCTTGTGCAGCAGATGCCGGAGGCTATTTCACTTGGGATAGGCGAGCCTGATTTTGTGACGCCGTGGAATATCCGGGAAGCGGCGATTTATGCCCTTGAAAAGGGGAAGACCAGCTACACTGACAATCTTGGTTTGTTGGGGCTGCGGCGCGAGGTGGCGCGATACGTGGAGAGGACGTTTGGTCTGGCCTACGACCCTTCGACGGAGTGCCTGATTGGAATCGGGGTATCGGAGGCCATGGACACGGCGATCCGAGCGCTGATTGATCCCGGTGACAAGGTCCTCTACCATGAACCCTGTTATGTGAGTTATTCCCCCAGCATTTTGTTAGCGGGAGGCGTGCCCTTGGCGGTGCCGACGCGCGCCAGCGATGATTTTGCCCTGCGGGCGGACGATCTGGCGTCGCGTTGGGAGCCCGGTACCAAGGTGCTTATCCTCAACTTCCCGACCAATCCGACCGGCGGCGTGGTGGAGCGCGAACGATTGGAGGCGATCGCCCGTTTTGCGATAGAGAAAAACCTGATTGTCCTGAGCGACGAGATTTATGCTGAGCTGACCTACGAGGGTGAGCATGTGAGTATCGCCTCGCTTCCCGGGATGCGGGAGCGGACGGTGTTTCTGCATGGCCTGTCAAAGGCCTTTGCGATGACCGGATTCCGCATTGGGTATGCCTGTGCCCCACAGCCTATCATCGAGGCGATGATGAAAATCCATCAATACGCGATCATGAGCGTCCCCATTTTTACCCAGGAGGCGGCGATTGAAGCGTTGCGGAATGCCGAGGAGGCGGTGGAACGGATGCGTGAATCCTACCAGAGGCGGCGTGATTTTCTGGTCCGAAGGTTGCGCGAAATCGGGCTCCGGTGTCATTTGCCGCAGGCTACTTTCTACACGTTTCCGGATGTCCGCCCCCTTGGACTGGACGGGCGGACCTTTGCGGAGCGCCTGTTGAGCGAGGGAGGAGTGGCGGTGGTGCCGGGAACGGCCTTCGGGGTGTCGGCCGAGGCGGAAGGGTTTGTGCGGGCCAGTTTCTCGACGCATTACCAGAAGATCGAGGAGGCCTGCGAGCGGATGGAGCGGTTTGTGGGGACTTTGAACTGATGAAGGCCCTTCGCACAGTGGCCTTGGTGGGTCGCCCGAACGTGGGCAAGAGTCGTCTTTTCAACCGGCTATCGCGCAGCCGACTGGCGATCGTGCATGATTTGGCGGGGGTGACCCGCGACGTCAACTCGACGGTGGTGAATAATCATTACGTGCTATTGGACACCGGTGGGATAGGCCTGGTGGTGGACATGGATCACGAAAAGCTGATTGCGGCGGCGGAGGCCCAAGTCTGGCTGGCGGTAGAGGCAGCGGACGTCATTTGCCTTGTGGTGGATGGGCGGGAAGGGCTTTGTCCGATCGACCGCACGCTTGCGGAGCGGCTGCGTGCAAGTGGCAAGCCGGTGCTGGTGGTGGTCAACAAGATCGACCACGAGGGAATGTTGGACAAGACCGTAGAGTTTGAAGAGTTGGGGTTTGCGGAGGTGATTCCTGTGTCCGCGGAGCACGGGATGAACGCCTCCACGCTGGAAGAGAGTCTGAAGCGACATATCGGTCCGCGGCCCGAGCAGGAAGCAGAGCCTGAGCACCGTATTCATGTCGCTTTTGTGGGGCGTCCAAATGTGGGCAAATCCAGTTTGTGCAATCACCTTCTGGAGGACGAGCGCTTGGTGGTGAGCGAGGTTCCGGGAACGACCCGTGACAGCGTGATGCTTGATCTGGACTATACGACAAGTGACGGGCAGCGGCTTCCCTTTCGTCTGGTGGACACTGCCGGATTGAGGCGGCGTGGGCGGGTGAGCCATTCCATTGAGTATTTCAGTACGGTTCGGACCCGGGCCGCGATAGATCAAGCGGATATCGTCTTCATGGTCATTGATGCGGAAAGTGGGGTGACGCGTCAGGACAAAGCCCTTGCGGGAGAGGTTATCGAAGCGGGCAAGAGTGTGGTGGTTTTGGTGAACAAGTGGGACTTGGCGATTGATCAGTTTCGCGCCGATCCCCCTGAAGGCCATGAGACAATGGACAGTTTCCGCAAGGCCTATGCCAAGGCCGCCCTTGAGGAATTGTTTTTCCTTCCCGATTCGCCGGTTTTGTTTGTATCGGCCTTGCGGGGATTTGCGATGAACCGGGTTCTCCGTGCGGCGCGGTCTCTTTGGGAGACCTCAGGACGACAGTTGGCGACGCCAAAGATCAACAGCTTCATCCATGCCTTGATTGAGAAGCGGCAGCCCCGATACATCGACAACAAGCGATTCAAGGCCTACTATGCGGTGCAGGTCGGCAATCGCCCGTTTCGCTTTAGAATTTTCTGTAACCGGGCCACGAAGTTGGATGAGAACTACCGGCGCTACCTTGAGCACAGCTTTGTGAGCCATTTTGGCCTTGGAGGATGTCCGGTGCGGTTTGAGCTAAAGGGGAAGGAGAAGCGGTACGCGACGGAGGGGCGAAAAGAGCGAAAGCGATGAGAGTGGTATTCATGGGGTCGGACCCCATCGCCCTCCCCATGCTGGAGGCCTTGGTGGCGGATACGGAGGGCGGGGAGCTGTGTCTGGTAGGAGTCTTCACTCAGCCCGACCGGCCGCGCGGTCGCGGGCATCGGGTCACCGCGAACGCCATCAAGAGTTGGGCCGTGGACAAGGGACTGCCGGTGTTTCAGCCCGAGCGTTGTGATGCGGAGGCGTGCCTACGTTTGGAGGAAATGCGGGCCGACATTGTGTTGGTGATGGCCTTTGGGCAGCTATTACCGCGAGGGATGCTCGACTTAGTGCCCGGACGTTTTTTCAATTTCCATGCATCGCTTTTGCCGCGGCTCCGTGGCGCTTCCCCCATTCAGACGGCGATCGCCCTCGGGTTGGAGAGGACTGGCGTGAGCCTGATGCGGATTATTCCCAAGATGGATGCTGGGCCGGTGGCGGATGCGGAGGAGGTCTCGCTGGGCGAGGGCACGACGGTTGCCGACCTGAGCGGGATGCTGGGGGCAGCCTGCGTTCCCCTGGTGCGGCGGGTATTGCCGAAGTTCAGGACAGGCTCGCTCGATTTTGAGGAGCAGGATCCTGCCAAGGTCAGCTATTGCCGCCTGATCAAGAAGACCGATGCCAATCTGGATTTTCGCGAGTCGGCCAGCGAATTGGAGCGCCGCATTCGTGCGCTGAATCCGTGGCCGGGGCCCCGCGTCCCGTATGGGGGCGAGGAGATACGGATACAGGCGGCCCGCGTCCTTGAGAGCGACTCCGGCGCGGTTCCCGGCACGATTTTGGACAGCGGCTCCGGTCAATGGGTGATCGCCTGTGGGAGGGGTGCTCTGGCGATAGAGCAGGCCCAGCGCGCTGGCGGAAAGGTGCTGCCAATCGCGGACTTTTTGCGTGGCTATGCCATTCAAAGCGGGGTGGTGCTGGAGAGCCGTCTGATGGAGCCGCTTG
>JBEAQI010000225.1:0-3285 GCA_041163965.1 Verrucomicrobiota bacterium
GAGGGCTTGGTGATCTGCCCACGTCGCCTTTTCCTTTAGACATTGCGCCTCAAACTGAGTCTGTTGCTGGACAAAGCCTTCCCCGAGTTGCCGATGCTCCTCCAGCAGTCGACGGAGTTCATTCGTCTGCTCGGCAAATTTCAGTTGCTGCGCACGGAACTGCTCCGCGAGCCAGTCATGTGCGTTCTTCAACCGCAAATGATCATCCCAAATGTGGCCGTATTTTTCCGCCTGTCCTTTGAGGAAGGTCTGCTGATCCTTGAAGGCGGCGCCCAAGGCCTGGAAATCGTTCCACAGTTTCTGCCGCTCTCGGGTTTGGTCCTGAAGCAAGGTCTGCTGGTCCTTGAACTGGGTTCCAAGCGCCTCAAACTCCGCCCAAAGGGACTCCAGTTCTCTGGTCTTGTCTTGAAGAAACTGTTGCTGGTCGGCGAACTTTAGGCCGAGTGTTTTGTGTCGCGCAGCGCTGGCCTCATAGTCTTGGCAAATTTCGGTGGCCATCGTTTCATATTGGCGTGGCAGGCCATTTAATCCCCCACTGACGAGGGTATCGACAATTGGCAAGAGTCGAGCCCTTGCCGTCGGTTCGCTCCCCTCGACAAGCGGGCTCAGGACATCCATGAGCTGTTTAATATCCTCATCGTCAGGCCGGTCCGCCCACTGATAGGGTTTGTCGGCCCGTTGCTGGAGGCTGTCAAACACGGCGGCGGCCTCCGGAAAAAGGAGATGCGTGAGGGCATGCAGGGCCTTGCTCACCGGAAGGGAATGAAACTCATTTGCGACGAATGCATCAGGTCCCTCCGGCACGCTTAGGTTGAAGTGCCGCCTCAGGTCAGCGCGAAGACTATCAAGATCGCCATATCCGGTGCTGGCATTGAAGAGGTAATTGCCTGTCCCATTCCATTGAAGCATGGCTCGGTTGAAGCGCGTGTAGGTTTCCATGGCCAACCCAGGCTGGAGGGCCAGCCCCCAATGACCCCGGCGCAGGAGGGATTGGTGCACTTCAAGCGGATGCCGGTAGACCATGACGGCGCGAGCTTCCGGCAGCAGCTCTTTCCACAGATCAAGAAACAGACAGGTTCGAGGTTCTTTCCAACCCCACGGGCCCGTTTGTTGGAGACCGTCAAGGATCGCCCGCGCGGCGGCGCGATGGGCCGCGGTGTAGGTGATCTCGAGCGGTTTTGTAACAAATATACCCTTGTCAAAGGGTGGGGCGCCCACCCCTTGCGCCTCCGCGAGCAGCGCCTCGTGAAATTCGAGAACTGGCACGGCCTCAAAATGGCCGCGGGGATTCCCCTTCTGGGGTCCGACCAGTTTGTCCCCGATATGCACGCCCATGGATTGCAACAGGGCCGCCAAGTAGGACGTGCCACTGCGATGCATCCCGAGAATCAGAAGCGGTTGTCCAACGGTGGTCATTTGTCTGTGAAGGTGAGCGGCTCCATGGACGGCTCAATGAGAAAGTCCATCGTCCCAGTGGGAAGCAACTCCTTTTCCGGTATGACACGGAAGGCCACCGCGTCCATGATGCGGTGCACATAGGCCCGTTTGTCCTCAAGGCGCCCCTCAACGCCGGCATTGAGAAAATAAACCCCTGGTGTCAGCAGCACTTGAAAGACAAACCGGATGCGAAAGCCCTCCCCTGCTTCGACGCGCGGAATGAACTGGTCCCATGGCAAGGTCCGGCCCCCGCCCAGCTCCTGCCCCTTCATACTTTTGATCAGCATCGCAAAGGTGACATCATCGGCCCCATGAGAAAACCTCACGGTATATTCGAAGACCGCTTTCTGTCGACCGCGCAGCAGGTTAATGGGCCGCCCGCTGGGGTCGAGCAGCCTTGTTTCAAGGATGGTGCCTCCCTTGGGCGGGTACTCAAGTCGGCTCTTTGAAATCAAGTGTGGATCAAACTGGGCTTCAGTGGGGGCCTCAAGCGGCGGTGCCATTCTCGGCAAGCCGATTGTGCGCGTCGTTTGGCCGCTCCTCAAAGCTGCGGCAAAGGTCTGCGCATCCTCCCGCGAGGCATGGCAATAGCGCTGGTATTGATGCACCACATCGCGGGGAGCCCCTTCCATGATGAGTTGCCCTTCGTGAAGAAAAAGGGCCCGCTGGGTCAGGTTCACCACCGATCCCAAATCATGGGAGACAAACAGGATGGTCGTGCCGCGGGCCCGCAGCTTATCCAACCGGGCAAAGCACTTTCGGCGGAAAGTCTCGTCTCCCACCGACAGGGCCTCGTCAATGATAAGGATTTCCGGATCGACGGCCGTGTGGACGGCGAAGGCCAGGCGGACCAGCATCCCGCTGCTGTACGTCTTTGTGGGTTGGTCCACGAAGGCTCCTATATCCGCGAATTCAAGGATTTCCGGTAGCCGTTCCTCCGTTTCGGCCCGGCTCAGCCCCAGAATGGCAGCACTGAGAAAGACGTTTTCGCGACCCGTGAAATCTGGCTCAAATCCGGCCGCCAGCTCCAGCATGGCCGCCACACGGCCACGCACTTCAACCCGCCCACGGGTGGCTTGTAGCGTGCCCGCGATCATTTTAAGAAGCGTTGACTTGCCGGAACCGTTTTTGCCGATAATCCCCACCGTCTCCCCTTTGTGGATGGAAAAGGAGATGTCGCGGACGGCATAGAATTCGGTGAGAACGCGGGAGGAGTGGCTTTGCAGGAATCGCTGAAGGGGGCCTGGGAGGGCGGGCACGCGCGACAGCCGATCGGCGAAGGAAGCTGTCAACCGCGCCTTGGGGCTGGACCACACCCGGTAGACCTTGTCCACGGACTCCATCGTTATGAGGCATTTTGGCATGATCAGCGACTGATATGGGAACCTCCCAAGGATTGGGCAAGTTGCAACTTTGTTTATTGACCGGGGTATTATGGTCGTGCTTTGCATACAACCTTAACCGCATGCCATCCTTTCCCTCCACCACCTTGATGGGCGCCATCCCGCCCACGCGGCTCAAACCTTCCGTGTTTTTGAGTCTTTGCGTCGGCATGTTAGGGACGCTCACCTCTGGCACGGCCGTTCCCACCCTGTTGCAGAATTCACCGTTCATACCCCCCGATTTTTCTCCGCCTCAGCCAAACCGAACGACGCGTGAGACCCGGACAACGCCCAACTCCTTTGAATTCAAGGGTGTCTATGAACTGGGCGGGCAGTACCGGTTTCTCGTCAAAGCCGCACAAGCCAGCTCCGGAAAATGGGTCGAGGCCGGCAAAAGCTACGACGACTTCGAGGTACGCGGTTACGACCCGGAAAGCCGTACCCTGACCCTCTTTCACAATGATCA
>JBEAQI010000226.1:0-3070 GCA_041163965.1 Verrucomicrobiota bacterium
CTTGGAACTGGCGGAAAATGTTGGACATCTCCGGGAGTTGATCGACGAGCCCGTAAGCGCGCATTCGGTTAAGAAAGCTCTGAAGGATCCCGAACGACATCTTGCCGAGATCGAGGGTGGATTGGTTGCGATGCACCCGCTGATCGAGGTCTGTCTGACCGAAGGCCTCCAGGCCGTGTTTCATATAGACATCGATGAGGTGGGAGGTTTCCACCCCGTAGCCGACCGGGAAGGCCATTTCCTCGAGCACTTCACGCCGGACCGCGTATTCCCCCGAGAGCGGTTGGACCAGCGCGGTGAGGTCCGGAAAAAACAGCGAGAAGAGCGGGCGCACCAGAATTTCCGTGACCCGTCCGCCCCCGGAAGGCCGAATTCCGGAGGAAAAGGCCAGCGGTCGGTCGTAAAAAGCTTTCACATAATGGATGTCGTCCCGGTTGATGAGGGGGGCCACAAGGCCCGTGGCAAAGCGTGGATGGATGTTCTTGATGTCGGCGTCGACATAGCAGATGATGTCACCGTTTAGTTGATACAGTGCTTTCCAGAGATTTTCCCCCTTGCCCCGTTTGAAGCCCTCCTCTGGAAGGATCGCAGAGGAGAGGTAGGTGTCCGCGCCGAAGGCCGCGGCGACCTCCAGCGTTTTGTCCTGCGAGCCCGAATCAACCACGGCGATTTCATCGATAAGCGGGTAGCGGTCCATCAACTCGCTTTTGAAGATGATGATCTCCTTGCCGATGGTTTTTTCCTCATTGAGGGTGGGAATACAGAGGGAGATCCGCAGGCCTTTTTGTTCTTTGAGGCGGACCAGATTGAGGATGTCCCAAAACTCCCCGTGGTGGAAGGTGTTCGATTGCAGCCAGGATTCAATCTTGCTCATGGTTGATCAGACGGTCGATGGTTTGCAGGGAGGCGATGACTTGGGCGAGGCCGCTGAAGAGCGGTTCAATACGGGCTGTTTCGTCGACACGGTGCTTGTTGTCGCCTTCGGTCAGGCCGAGGGTAAGGGAGGGGATTCCGTTTTGCAGGAGGACGGACAGTTCACTGGTGGACGGGGCCACTTGTGGCTCAATATTGAGGGCGGCCATGATGGCACGGACTTGGCGCACCATGGGGTGGCTGAACCCAATGGTTCCCGGTTGGCGACGGGCGATGATTTCGAGGGTGGCCTCGATGCGGTTTTCGGCGATGGCCTGGGCGATGATCTCCTCGATTTCCTCGCGGATACGGGTGACCATGCCCGGTTCCTCACTCCTCAACTCGAAGCGCAGGATGGCGCGGGTAGGCGGCACGTTGTAGGATGAGCCCGATTGAATGGAGCCCAGAATGATGGATGTTTTAGGGACTTGGGGGATCTGGATAGCCAGAATCTGCTGGATGATTCGGGTCATGGAACTCACTGCCCCGGAAAGGCTCCATGATTGCCAGTGCCGTTCCTCGGGAGTGGTCACTTGGAGCTCGCAGCGATTCATCCCTAGCGAGGAGTAACTGAGGCGGCCCAACTGGATGCCTTCCAGGCAAACACCCGCGCCGATGGACAGTTTGGTATTTTCCGTAAAGAAACGGAGGCCGGCAAGGTCGCCCCGGCCCATGCTGCGGCTGGCGCCGAGGAGTATGATGTTACTGTCCAATCCGATTCCGAGCGCGCTGAGGAGGCTGGGCAGGGTGGTCAGGGCGGCGACCCCGAGGGCGTTGTCGGCGATGCCCGGTCCGGTCAGGGCATCGGCACTGACGGTGATGGCGTGGTCGATGGAAGCGTTCCAGACCCGGTCAGTATGGGCGGCCAAGAGGATGTTGCGCCGCCCAGTGCGGCCTGGGAGCAGGCCGGTGGCGTTTTCCGCCTCGTCGATGGAAATATTGTCGAGGCCTTCCTCCGTGAAGCGATTGCAGATGAATTCCACCAGACGTCGCTCCGCAAAGGTGGGCGAGGGAATTTCACCGATCATGACCGCGTCGGCGAGAAACCGCTCCTTCATGGAACGGAGAGAATCCCGATAAGCCGGAACGCTGGCGAGGATGTCGTCCATATTCAACGAGCTCATTCCCATGGAATATGGCCTGTTGGGCTGGGGAGGCGACGGAAAAATGGAGAAAATGCCCCAATACGGGCGGATCAGAGGTACTGCGCGTAATTTTCCACGGTGGCCGGATGCACCTCAACCCAGTGGTCGGGGCGGACTTCCTTAAAGACGCCTGGCTGGGCCCGTTCCTCGTCAGAGCAGGGCAACCATGAACGCTGCGCGAAGGCGCATCCTGGGGGAGGATCGATGGGCGAGGGCACATCGCCCTGCAGCAGAATGCGATTTCTTGGGGCGCACGGGTCCGGTACGGGGATCGCTGAGATAAGCGCGCGCGTGTAGGCGTGGAGTGGATTGCGGAAAATTTCGTCGGCTGGGCCCAGTTCGACAATTTTGCCGAGGTACATGATGGCGATCCGGTCCGAGATGTGTTTTACGACCGCCAAATCATGGGCGATAAAGAGATAAGAGAGCCCGAATTCCCTTTGCAGATCGAGCATCAGGTTCAGGATTTGGCTCTGAACAGAGACGTCCAGGGCAGAGACCGGCTCATCACAGACCACCAGTTGCGGATTGAGGGTGATGGCTCGGGCGATTCCGATACGCTGCCGCTGACCGCCGGAGAATTCAAACGGGAAGCGGTGGACGGAGCTGGCGGGCAGCCCGACCGTATCGAGGATGCGCGCCACATTCTGGCGTCGTTCATGGGCTGATTTCATTCCATGAATGAGCAGCGGTTCTTCGAGAATATCGCCAATCGAGTGCCGCGCGTTGAGTGATTCAGCCGGATCCTGGAAAATCATCTGAATATGGCGCCGGAACGGCTTGAGCGCTTTGCCATGAAGGGAGGAGATGTCCGTTCCCTGAAAAAAGATTTGGCCGTCAGTGGGGTCATGGAGTCGGCAGACACATTTTCCGAGCGTCGATTTGCCGCATCCCGATTCACCGACCAGCCCAAGGGTTTCCCCGTGGGCGATTTCCAGATCGATCCCGTCGACCGCTTTGAGCTGGGCCTTGGCGCGCAGAAAGACCCCTCCTTTGACCGGGAAGTATTTCTT
>JBEAQI010000227.1:0-3283 GCA_041163965.1 Verrucomicrobiota bacterium
TGCCGCTCGCTCGCTCGGCCCGCTGGATGATGTCGACATCCTGCAAGGTCGGGGCAATCGGCTTTTCCAAGAGCACCGGCAGCCCAAGTTTGAGGGCGTCCACCGTCATCCGGGCGTGCCAGCCGATCGCCGTCGGCACGCAGATCCAGTCAAGCTCCGCTCCCTTTTGACTCAGCATCTCGGTGTACGAGGAAAAGATAGGGATTCCGGCGGACTCAAAGAAGGTCACCTGCTCGGTCGCTTCATCACGGTTGATGATCGTCACCGCGCCCCACTCCACGAGGCCCTTGGACACCAGCTTTGTCAGTCCTTCAAAATAGGCAAGGGCGTAGCCAGTAACCCCGATAAGCCCCACCCGGACAGGCGGCTTGTCCATTCCAGCACCAGCTTGTTCTTCCATGAATGTATTCATTAAATTTGATGATGTAACAAAGCCGCCCCGTTGCCCACTCGGATGTAAGCCTCAAAGGCCGACTGCTCTCCAGCCAATTTTGTATGTTTGTTCAATTCCACTGCATCGACATCCAGCCACAGCCCAAATTTCAAGACGGCCCTAATCGCTTTCTCCAATTGAAATGCTGCCCCGCCGAGGCAGGGCAGCACTCCAACTAGAAACAAGGCCAACGCTCCCTTGGGGTCACGCGGGCGATGGAAACCAAAATCACACATTATTTCTCAAACCCTCTGGGGGATTGTCTTCTATTAACGGAATGTCGCACGGGTTTAAATCAGTATCGCCAAAACGCCGCCAGTGGAGAGGTTTCGCAACCGATGCGTTGTTTTACTGAAAAACAGAGGGATGTTCGGATGGACTGGGTTAAAATGGTCGTTTAACCCTCTAACAAATGGTCCTAAAGCCATCTTAAAGCTCACCTCTATTCCTGCCACCCGTGGATATTGCCATTCTCTCCGATGAAATCTCTCTCGACCTGACCGAAGCCCTCGCCCTCGGCAAGGACATGGGCTTCACCAAATACGAGATCCGGTGTGCCGATGACTATGGGCACCGTGTCCCGGATTTGAAAGCCCCTCGCCTCGACGAACTGCGCAGGGCTGTCCTCGACAAGGCCATCGAGATCACCGGTCTGAGCCCCGGACTCTTCAAGGTGCCCCTTGAAAACCGGATCCAGATCGAGAAGGACCTCACCGATCTGCTGCCCCGCACCTGCGACTTGTGCCTCGCCCTGGCTTGCCCGCGAATCATTGTTTTCAGCGGAATCCAGACTGCCGAAGGCAGCCGCGAAGCGGCCATGGAACTGCTCCATAAGGCGGGTGAAGTGGTCGGAAAAGCGGGCCTTGAGTTGGCCGTCGAAAACGAGCCGGGATTTTATTGCGACACGGGGGTCAACACCGCCGCGTTCATACGGGAACTGAATCTGCCCCATGTGGGCATCAACTGGGACCCCGCCAACGCCATCATTGCCGGAGAAGCGGCCTATCCGGTCGGCTACGATGCCGCCCTTCCGCTCATCCGCAATGTTCATGTCAAGGATTCCATTCCGCTGCCTCCGGACAAATGGGAAAACCGGCTCCTCGGGGACGGTGGAGTGAATTGGCTTGGGCAGATCAGGTCCCTGCTCCGCGACCGACCGGTCTCCCATATCACCCTCGAGACCCACGTCTTTCCCGTCCTGCCCAACACCCGCGAGGACCTGCGCCGTCTGCAATGGCTCATTGCCTCGGCCGCGGGCTTCTTTGGAAATCCCTCCGCCCTATGAGAGCCCTCGCCCTGCCCATCCTCGGCCTCCTCGCTGCCACAGATGGCCTCGCCGCGGCTTGGACCGACGCGACCGAGACGACCGGCCTCGGCCTCCTCGCCGCCAGTATTGTCAAATTCAACGATCTCAATGGCGATGGCTGGCCGGACGTCATTGCCATTCCCCGGCAGTCACCCGCCAACCCCCACATCTTTATCCATAGGGGCCAATCCAGCGAAGTCTCCTTCACGGAATTGAAGGACCATGGATTGCCAGCCCTGCAAAGCGGCGATGTCCTCGTCTTCGCCGACCTCGACAACAATGGCACCCGCGACGCCATTCTCTCGCGCTACCTCGACCTGTATCAGGAAACCTACACCCCGCCGACTCCCCCCACCCGTACGGCTTGGTTCAATGGCAAGGGTGACGGCCGCTTCGATTCTCCCATGCTGATCGAAGCCGCCACCATGGGCACCACTCGCGCCATCGCCGTCGGCGATGTCAATGAGGACGGGCTCGCGGACATCTTTCTCGGCAACTGGTACCTGCGCTACTTTAGCGGTTTTGAAGCCTTCTCGAATGATCTGCTCCTGCAGACGCAAACGCCGGAAGGTCCCGCCTTCGTCCGCTGGCCCATTCCTGGGGAAAGCAGCCCCACTGACCATCACCTCGATGGACGAGGTCGTCCCACCTACGGCGCCCTTATCTGCCGTCTCGACGACGCGGGCTTGCCCATGCTGCTGGAATTAAACTACGGACGGCGCTGGAACCGCCTCTATCAGCTCTCGACCCCAGACCCGCTGTTCACGCGCGCAGGCCAACCGGATCCAGCCCCCTTTTTGCTCAAAGACCCCCAGGCCTCAGGCCAACACCTCACCCGCCTCCTCGTCGGCACGGATATTGCCCCGGCCGTGGGCTTGGACGGTGACACCATCCGACACGGCCGCCATCCCGTCTGGCCCGAGGAACTCGCCGCCCGCCACCCGCGCGCGCAACGGCCCGACGAATCGCCGTTTCGCGCCAACGGCAACACCTTTGATGCCGCCATCGGCGATATCGACAATGACGGGGACTTTGACCTGTTTCTCACCACCATCATTCACGCTTGGGCCGGCGCCTCCTCTGACCGCTCTCGCTTCTTGGTCAACCAACTCATGGAAACTGGCCAACTGGGGTTTCTCTCCTTCGAGGAACTGAATGTGGATCGTCTGCCCCCGCTTCCAGAACCGGGACAGCCGCTCCGCCTCGAACACGTCAACAGTAATCAGGGCGATATCCACGCGGAACTGGCGGACCTGGATAATGATGGCCGCCTGGACCTCATCCTCTGCTCCTCGGACTACGCCGACGCCCCTCCCTATGAGGAACGGTTGCGGCTCTTTTACCAGCAACCGGACGGGCGATTCAAGGACCTCACCGCCTCCATGGGCATTGATCACATCGGGGCCGGGATGCCCTCCCTCGCCGATCTGGATGGCGACGGTGATCTGGACCTCATCGTCGGGCAGAGTTTCAACCGGCTCTCCCCCGAACAGCGCCGGAGCGCCGCCCTCGTCTCGGGTGCCCTCTCCGCCGATGCACCGGAG
>JBEAQI010000228.1:0-2882 GCA_041163965.1 Verrucomicrobiota bacterium
GGCGGCCGTCGAATTGGAGGGGGTTCGCCTGATTGAAAATGTTTCCTTGGAGGGACTTCTCAAATGATTCTTTGTTTTGACATAGGCAACACGGACATTTACGGCGGTGTCTGCAAGGGGCGGGAGCTGGTGGCTGAGTTCCGCAAGGCCACCCACCTGCGGCCCACCTCCGATGAGTTTGGCGTATTTGTGCTGCAGATACTGAGGGCGCGGGACATCAGCGTCTCCGCGCTGAGTGCGGTTGCGGTGGCGTCGGTGGTGCCGGATTGCAATGCGATGGTGGTGGAAGCCTGCGAGCGCTATCTCGGGAAGGTTCCCCTTATGTTACAGGCGGGGGTGCGCACCGGGCTGAAGATACGGACACGGCAGCCGGCCGAGGTCGGCGCGGATCGTATTGCCAACGCCATCGCTGCGGTGGAGTTGTTTCCAAAGCAGGACCGGATTGTGGTGGATATGGGAACTGCCACGACCTTTTGTGCGATTAACCGTGAGGACGAGTATCTCGGTGGGGTGATTGCGGCTGGATTGGCTCTGTCGATGCGGGCTCTTGCGAGAAATACGGCCAAGCTCACCTATGTGGATCTTGTGCGACCGCAGGTTTGTCTGGGAAAGAGCACGACAGAGAGCATCCAGAGCGGTCTTTACTTTGGGCACCTCGGTCTGATGAGGGAAGTCATTGGGCGGATTCGCGAGGAGGCCTTTGACGGACGACAGCCGGTGGTGGTGATCACTGGCGGGCATGCCCGTTTTTTTCAGGAGGAGCCACTGGTGGACCGGTATGTACCTGATCTCGTCTTACGGGGATTGTGCCGGGCCATAGAATTGAACGCCTGAGAACAATCGAAACAAGAGAGACCATGAACAGAACGTTATTAAAGTCGAAGATCCATCGCGCCACGGTGACAGACGCCGACCTCAACTACACGGGCAGCATTTCTCTTGATCCGGCGCTGATTGAGGCGGCGGATTTGCTTCCGTTTGAACAGGTGGACATCTACAACTGCAACAACGGGGCGAGGTTCCACACCTATGTGATTCGTGGAGGTGCGGGAGAAGTCTGTTTGAACGGGGCTGCGGCCCGGTTGGTGCAGCCCGGTGACACCATCATCATCGCCAGCTATGCGGTCTATTCCGAGCAGGAGGCAGCCCAGCATGAGCCAAGGTTGATCTTTGTGGACGGCGGGAATCGTATCTGTCCTCCTTGAGCCAGTCCTCGATTTTGACAAAGAAAAGCCCCGGACAAGTTGCCCGGGGCTTTCTGTTATGGGTTGGGGTAAAGCTTAAAACCCGAGAATGCGCCTACTGGCAAGCCTCGCATTCTTCGCCATTCATCATCGCTTCAATCGAACAGGCCTTCTTTTCCGCTTCCGAGAAGACCCGTTTTGCTGGATTTTCCTGCCGGATGGAGACGGTGGCTTTTTCGATATTGGAGGCACCGAGGGTGCGCAGGTAGTATGTCGTTTTCAAGCCGCACCGCCAAGCACTCCGATACATGTGGGACAGCGTCTTGAGGTCCGGTTGTGCGAGCCAGAGATTGACGGACTGAGACTGGTCGATCCACTTCTGGCGGCGCGAGGCGGCTCGTATGATCCATTCGTGGTCGACATCGAAGGCGGTCAGATAGCGGGACCGAATATCATCCGGGATACGCTCGATTTTGGAGAGGTCACCATCGAAGTATTTCATCTGGTCCCGGATATCGTCATCCCAGAGTTGGCGATGTTTCAGTTCTCGGATCAGGTGGGCGTTGAGAACGATGAATTCACCAGAGAGGTTCGATTTGACGAAGATGTTTTTGTAGGTCGGCTCGATGCAAGGACTGGAGCCCATGATATTCGAGATGGTGGCGGTCGGCGCGATGGCGAGGACGTTGGAGTTGCGCATGCCCTGACGGGCGATCTTGTCACGAACCGGTTGCCAATCCATTTTTCCGCCCCGAGGCAGTTCCAGTTCAGTTCCCCGTTCCTTTTCGAGGAGATCGATGGTGTCTTGTGGAAGCAGGCCGCGGTCCCACTTGGATCCCTGATAAGACTGGTAGGGCCCCCGTTCGGCGGCGAGGTCGCTGGAGGCTTCATACGCGTAGAAGGCCACCGCCTCCATGAAAAGGTCATTGAACTCGACGGCTTCCTCGCTGGCGAAGGAGTGGCCCCTGACAAACAAAGCGTTTTGCAGGCCCATGACCCCAAGGCCGACAGGACGGTGACGCTGGTTGGCGTTGCGGGCGGCTTGGGTCGGGTAAAAATTGATATCGATGACGTTATCCAAGGCACGCAGGGCGATCCGGATCGTTTCACGCAGTTTCTTGTGATTGATGGAGCCGTCGTCGTTGAGGTGGTTTTCGAGGACCACGGATCCCAGGTTGCAGACGGCGGTCTCATCCGGACCGGTGTTCAGGGTGATTTCCGTGCAGAGGTTGGAGCTGTGGATGACGCCAACGTGATCCTGAGGACTGCGGACGTTACAAGCGTCTTTGAAGGTGATCCACGGGTGACCCGTCTCGAAGAGCATCTTGAGCATCTGCTTCCACAGATCGATGGCCGGCAGTCGCTGACCCCAAAGCTTTCCCTGATCGACCAGTTGTTCGTAGGCTTCGTAGCGGATTTCAAATGCCTTTCCGTAAAGGTCGTGGAGATCCGGAACATCGTTGGCGCGGAAGAGCGTCCAATCCTGACGCGACTCCATCCGCTTCATGAAGAGGTCAGGGATCCAATTGGCCGTATTCATATCGTGGGTACGGCGGCGGTCATCCCCCACGTTTTTACGCAGTTCGAGAAAATCGATGATGTCGTTGTGCCACGTTTCCAGATAGGCGCATCCCGAGCCCCGCCGTTTGCCTCCCTGATTGACCGCGACCAACTGGTCATTGTGGAGTTTCAGGAACG
>JBEAQI010000229.1:0-10779 GCA_041163965.1 Verrucomicrobiota bacterium
TGGTGCGTGACCCTGAAGTGCGGAAGCAAATCCGGGCCGTGGCATGGGATCAGGCCCAAGTGACGGATGCCTCACTGCTCGTCATCCTCTGTGCCCGTGTCGATGCCTGGAAGGACCAGCCAGGGCAGTACTGGGTCAATGCTCCTCAGCCCGTGCAGGATTTTCTCGTTCCGGCCATTGCCCAGTATTACGAGGGTCGCGAGCAGACCCAGCGCGATGAATGCATGCGCTCGTGCGGACTAGCCGGGCAGACGCTGATGTTGGCCGCGAAGGCAATGGGGTACGATTCCTGTCCGATGGATGGGTTCGATTTTGATAAGGTCGCGGAGATCATCCAGTTGCCCGAAAACCACCTCATTTCTTTCATGGTGGCGATCGGAAAGGGTACCGCCGAGGTATGGCCCAAGCCGGGACAGTTGAGCTACGAGGCCGTGACCCGCGTCAACGCATTCTAAGCGTCCGCGGCGGCCATCGCTTCCCGCGTCAGGCGGGTGATCCCAGCATAGTCGCCGGCCTCCAAGAGCGATTTGTCGACAAACCAGCTTCCCCCCACCGCCGCGGTGACGGGCACTGCGAGGTAGTCCGGCAACTTGGCGGCATTGATGCCGCCAGTTGGGATGAACCGGACGCCGGTGTGCTGGTAGGGTCCCGCGAGGGCCGCCAGCATCCGCGCGCCCCCCGCGGCCTCCGCGGGGAAAAATTTCAGCAGACGCAGGCCCATTGAGAGCCCGCGTTCCACCTCGCCGGGGGTGACCACCCCCGGAACGATCGGTAACCCCGCCGTGAGGGAGGCTTCCACAACCTCCGGATTCAGGCCTGGGGAGACCGCAAAGCAGACCCCCGCATCGAGGAGGCGCGGGACCACGTCCGCCTCCAATACGGTTCCGGCACCGACAACCATTTCCGGATAGCGGGCATGAATAGCGGCCATCGCTTCCAACGCGCAGGGGGTTCGCAAGGTCACCTCAATCTGCCGCATGCCCGCCTCCAGCAAGGCTTCCGCGAGCGGGAGCGCCTGCTCCAAACGAGGGATCACGGCCACCGGCACGAGGCGGGATTGAAGCGCAAGAGGCTGTCTATTATTTTTCATAAAGTATAAATTAGTGTTGATTTATTGCTCTAAGCGAAAATAAATTCCGTGTCAAGAGACAGAAATGGCAAAAGACGAACCCCAGTCTAGCCTTGTTGGCATGTATGACTTTTCTATATTGCGGGAGATCCGTAAGCGGGAAGGGTTGACGTTGGATGAGGTGGGAGGGCGCTCCGGAGTAAGCATTGCGGTCATCTCTCGCTTGGAACGCAATCAAACCAGCGCTGAGTTGGAGACCCTGTACAAGCTGGCGCGGGTTTTCGGAATGAGTGCGACGGACCTTCTCTCCCTTGCCGAGTCGCGGATGGCGCACCAGAAGAAGGAGGACCGGTACCGCAGCGACGGGTTTGGATTCCGGGTGATCCGGTACGCGAACCATGCCTGTTTTTTTGCGGAGGCCCGCGCGGGAGCGCGGATTCGGAAGCCTGAGATCCACCATGACGATCATGAGACCTGCTGGGTGATCGAGGGTCGCATCCGGGTCGAACTGCCCCACGAGACCATTGAACTGGGGGCCGGAGAGAGCCTCCAATTCGATGCCATCCAGGAGCACTCCTACGAGGCGGTGGAGGACAGTCGTCTCATTTTGGTGCATATCAAAAAGGGGATGCGGTATTGAGAAAAAGAGAGCTTTATGAAAATCGACACAACACTTCAATTGGCGGACTTTGAAGGTCCATTAAAGCGGTTCTGGGCGGTCTCCGGGGCCAAAATTGAGCGAATTGCGGCCGAATATGATTCCGCTAAGGGCTCTCCCGTTTTCACATGGGCGGGGAAGTACACGACCCGTGGCTGGACTGAATGGACTCAGGGATTTCAGTACGGGAGCGCCATTCTCCAGTATGACGCGACCGGGGAGGCAGCGTTTCTGGAGATGGGGCGGCGCGACACGGTGGACAAGATGGCGCCCCACGTCAGCCACTTTGGGGTGCATGACCACGGGTTCAACAATGTCAGCACCTACGGCAATCTTCTGCGATTGATGAACGAGGGCCGGATTCCCGAGAATGCATGGGAGCGCGATTTCTATGAACTGGCCCTCAAGGTGTCGGGGGCGGTGCAGGCCCGCCGGTGGGCGACGACGGCGGACGGCAAAGGGTATATGTACTCCTTCAACGGGCCCCATTCCCTTTTCGTTGACACCATCCGCACCTGCCGGGTGCTGGCGGTGAGTGACCGACTCGGGCATGCTCTGCTGACCGACAACGACGTCTCGGTTAGTCTGCTGGGGCGCCTGATCGAGCACGGTCTTTCGACTGCCAAATATTCCATTTACTATGGCGAGGGCCGCGATGCCTATGACGAGTGGGGCCGGACGGCGCATGAGGCGATTTTCAACCGCAATGATGGCCGGTTCCGGTGTCCCAACGCCCAGCAAGGATTCAGCGGATTCACGACATGGACGCGCGGTCTGGCATGGGCGATGGTGGGCTTTCCCGAGGAGCTGGAGTTTCTCAGGACGGTATCTGACGCCGATCTGGAGCCGTTTGGCGGGCGTGCTGAGATTGAGGCGGTGTTTTTGAAGGCGGCGCGGGCGACCTGCGACTGGTTCATAGCAAACACCGCCAGTGACGGGATTCCCTATTGGGATGGCGGGGCGCCTGATCTGCACAAGCTTGGCAACTATCGTGAGCGTCTGGCGGATCCCTACAATGCGCATGAGCCGGTGGACAGTTCCGCGGCGGCAATCGGGGCACAGGGTCTCATCCGGCTCGGTCGGTATCTGGGATTGGATACCGAGGACGGTCTCCGGTATCATCAGGCCGGGCTGACCACGCTGGCGGCCTTGTTGAAGGAACCGTATTTGTCATTTGACGACACTCACCACGGGCTGGTGCTGCACAGCATTTATCATCGGCCCAACGGGTGGGACTACACGCCCGCCGGGCAGTCCGTGCCCTGCGGCGAATCGAGCATGTGGGGTGACTATCACATGCGGGAGCTGGCCTTGGTGGTGCAGCGTCTTCTCGAGAACAAGCCTTACTACACCTTCTATGGGTGCGTGAAGGGGGACGTTCGATGAGGGCTGCCCCGTTATCCGATTTGTCCCGCTGCGCCGTCCATACCATCACCACCAAGCCGTGGCCAATTGAGCGGGCCATTGAGGCATACGCCGCGGCAGGCATCGGGGGGATCACGGTTTGGCGCGATGCCTTGGAGGGACGTGACCATGCGCTCATCGGTCGGCGGATACAGGACGCTGGTTTGAAGCCGGTGGCCCTCGTACGGGGTGGATTTTTCTGCCACGCGCAGGACGGGGAGCGAGAGGCGGCGCTGTCAGACAACCGGGCCGCGATTCGCGAAGCGGCGGCGATCGGGGCGCCGATGGTGGTATTGGTGTGCGGGGCCCGGCCGGACCAATCCCTTGAGACCAGCCGCGGTCAGATCCGCGATGGCATCGAGGCCTTGTTGCCGGAGGCCCGTGACAAAGGGGTTCAGTTGGCGATCGAGCCCCTGCATCCCATGTACGCGGACAACCGCTCCGCAATCAATACCCTCAAGAGCGCCAATGAGATGGCGGAGCACTTCAACTGCCCGGAGGTCGGTGTGGCGGTGGATGTGTACCACCTCTGGTGGGATCCCGATTTGGAAGTGGAGATCGCCCGATGCGGGCGCAATGGAAACCTTGCGGCCTTCCACGTGTGCGATTGGCGGACCCCGACCGAGGACTTTTTGCTGGATCGCGGCTTGATGGGGGAGGGCTGTATTGATATTCCCGGGATACGTTCGATGGTGGAGAAGGCCGGATTTGCGGGGTTCAACGAGGTCGAAATTTTCAGCACCCGGCGCTGGGCCGGGGACCAGGATCTCTGGTTGCGGGAGATTACCGCGGCTTATTTGAAGTCAGTCTGATATAGTAGCGAATTTTTGAGACAAAAACCATTGCAGGAAAAAGGAACATGAAAACACACACAGTCGGAATTATCATGAACGGGGTGACCGGTCGAATGGGAACCAACCAGCATCTGCTGCGTTCGATCGCGGAGATCATCCGCCAGGGCGGGGTGGCGGTGGGCCCGGGAGAGGTCATCATGCCGGATCCCATACTCGTTGGACGTAATGAAAACAAATTACAATCATTGAGCCGTCGCAGCGGCGTCGCGAAGTACACGACGGAGCTGGAGCCATTGCTGGCGGACCCTGCCTATTCCATTTATTTTGACGCCCAGACAACCGGCCGCCGGGCGGAGGGCGTGCGGCAGGCGGTTGCCGCCGGCAAGCACGTCTATTGCGAAAAGCCGACCGCGGTGGACACTGCGACGGCGCTGGAATTGGCGGAGCTCTGCGAACGGGCGGGGGTGAAGAACGGGGTGGTGCAGGACAAGCTGTGGCTGCCCGGACTCTTGAAACTCCAACGCCTCAAGGAGCAGGGCTTTTTCGGAAAGATTCTTTCCGTGCGGGGCGAGTTTGGCTACTGGGTCTTCGAGGGGCATTCCATTCCCGCGCAGCGCCCCAGTTGGAATTACCGCAAGGAGGATGATGGGGGCATCATTGTCGACATGCTGTGTCACTGGCGCTATGTCCTCGACAATTTGTTCGGGGAGGTGCGCGCGGTGAGCTGCCTTGGGGCCACGCATATTCCCGAGCGCATCGACGAGGCCGGTCGACCCTACCGCTGCACGGCGGACGATGCCGCCTACGCGACCTTTGAGTTGGAGGGCGGAGTGATTGCCCATTTCAACAGCAGCTGGGTGACGCGGGTGCGGCGCGACGATTTGTTGACCTTACAGGTTGACGGGACCCACGGTAGTGCGGTGGCTGGTTTGCGCGAGTGCAAGATCCAGCATTATGGCAGCACGCCCAAGCCTGTCTGGAATCCTGACATTGCCCAGCCGATCGATTTCTTCGGGGGCTGGCAGGATGTGCCGGAGCAGGAGAGCTACGACAATGCCTTCAAGGTGCAGTGGGAGCTGTTCTTGCGCCACGTGGTGCTGGATGAGCCCTTCCGGTGGAGTTTGCGCGAGGGGGCCAAGGGTGTGCAGTTGGCGGAGCTCGGCCTTGAGAGCTGGGCCAAGCGCCAGTGGATCAATGTGCCAGCCCTGTAGGAGAGGAGCCCATGAGCAGAACAGTGGCATTGGTGACCGGCGGTAGCCGGGGAATCGGATTGGGCATCGCGGAGGCCTTGGCGGGCGAGGGCATTGACCTCGCCATCAACGGGATGCGCCCGGAGGCCCAAGTGGCGGACGTCCTCGACAGTCTTCGCGCGAAGGGCGTTTCTGTCCTCTACACGCCCGGTGATATTGGGCAGGCGGCGGACCGGGCCTCGATGCTGGAGGCGATCCGCGCTCAGTATGGGCAGTTGAACTGGCTGATCAACAATGCCGGGGTGGCTCCCCGGCAGCGGCTAGATCTCCTCGAAACGACTGAGGAGAGTTTCAACTATGTGGTAGGCACCAATCTTGGCGGGGCTTTCTTTCTCAGCCAAGCGGCGGCCCGCTGGATGGTTGAGCAAAAGACCGCGGACAGCGAGTTCGGGGGAGGTATCGTTAATATCTCTTCCATATCGGCCACGGTCGCTTCCATCAACCGCGGTGAATACTGCATTGCCAAAGCCGGACTCAGCATGGCGACGCAGTTGTTTGCAACCCGACTTGGTGAATACGGCCTGCCTGTTTACGAGGTTCGCCCTGGCGTGACCCGGACTGACATGACCGCAGGGGTCACGGAGAAGTATGACAAACTGATTGCGGAGGGCCTGTGTGTCACGCCGCGCTGGGGATATCCAGAGGATGTCGGAAAGGCGGTCCGCGCCCTCGTCAGGGGAGATTTTCCCTATTCGACCGGGCAGGTCATCATGGTCGACGGCGGATTGACGATTCCCCGGTTGTAGCGCGCAGGCAGGCTCCTTGCCACCTGAATTCAGGTAAACGAACCCATTGTCTTGTATGGCCAAAGGTCCAATTTGGGACGAATGGCGAGTGGTTTGGCGTGGGTTCAGTGGTGGCGGAGGCTGGTTGAGGCCCGGCAGTGGTTGGGCCCGAGGGTCGTGGAGGCGGTGTTTCCACGGACCTGTCTGTGCTGCGGGCGTTATCTGCGCGCGGAAGACGGTGGGTTTACCTGTGGGCCCTGCTTTTGCGCCTATGCCTTTATTGGAGAGAGTTTCTGTTCCCGCTGTGGCTCCCCGCACTTGACGCAATTGGTGCCGGAGGCCTTGTGTGCGCGCTGTCGCGAGCAGCCGCCGGTTTTTGACGCGGCCCGATCCCTCATCAAGTATTCCGGTACCGGGGCAAGGCTCATTCATGCGCTCAAATACGAGTCTGGCATCTGGGCGGAGCTGGAGGTGGAGCGCATTATGCGGCAGTCCGGTTACCGGTGGGCCTATTCCGGTGCGCTTTTGGTTCCCGTTCCCCTGCATGCCCGCAAGTTGCGCCAGCGAGGCTATAATCAGGCGATGGTGGTGGCAATGGGGTTGAAACGGGCCTGGCCCAATCTTCGGATTTGGAATGGGCTGAAGCGCACGCGGAATACACCTAGCCAGACCGCGCTGAGCCGGCGGCAACGCCAGCGCAATGTCGACGGGGCCTTTCAATGCGGATCGGGGCCGGTGCCCGTTGGCCATCTGGTCCTTGTGGACGACGTTCTGACCACTGGAGCCACGCTCAACGATGCGGCGCGGGCGCTGCGGGCGGCCGGAGCGGGGTCGATTTCTGCCTTTACGCTCGCCCACGGTTGAGTTTTGGTGAGGGTTTTAGCGATATGCCATTTTTTTCAAAACCGACCTACTCGACCATTTCGCCGGTCCGAAAGAAAGACATCCCAAAGGATTTGTATACCCGCTGTCCTAAGTCCGGCGAGCTGATCTACACCCGCGAGTTGGAAAAGACCCTCATGGTGGTGCCGAAGAGCGGCTATCATTTTCCGTTGAACGCGCCCCAGCGCGTTGAATCCCTTATCGATCCCGGCAGTTGGAAGGAGCATGACGCTGATCTGGAATCAAAAGACATTCTCAATTTCACCGATACCAAGGCCTACGCTGAGCGGCTCGAGACCTACAAAAAAAAGACGGGTTTGAAGGACGCGGTCATTTCCGGACGGGGCACGATGGAAGGCCTTCCGGTGTGGCTGGCGGTCATGGATTTCCGCTTTGGCGGAGCCTCCATGGGGTCGGTGGTCGGTGAGAAGATCACGCGGGCCATCGAAAAGGGGCTCGAGGAGCGCTGCGCGGTCATTGTGGTATCCGCTTCTGGCGGGGCGCGGATGCAGGAGGGCATTTACAGTTTGATGCAGATGGCGAAGACCAGTGCCGCGCTGGCCCGCTTGCGCGCCGCCGGCCTGCCGTTTATTTCTGTTTTGACGCATCCGACGACGGGTGGGGTGACGGCCAGTTACGCCACCTTGGGGGATGTTATTTTGGCAGAACCGGAGGCCTTGATCTGCTTCGCTGGTCCGCGGGTTATCAAAGAGGGCACCAATCAAGAGCTGCCGGAGGGATTTCAGCGCTCTGAGTTCCTCTTGGAACGCGGTTTGATAGACCAGATCGTGCCCCGGCCTGAGCTGCGGTCGCGCATTGTCCATTTTCTCAAGGTCTTCGGCGCCGCGACCGCTGGGCGGACCCGTCGTTGAAGCCCCTCACCGACTTCTTTTAGACGCGTCATGGGCTTGGATCCAAAGTCTTACGAGGCGGCCAGGGAGTACCTGTACAGTCTCAAGCACCGCGGCAGCAACTACGGCATTGACCGGATGGCGCGTTTTGTGGAGACGCTGGGACACCCCGAGCGGCAGTACCCGGTGGTGCATGTAGCGGGTACGAATGGCAAGGGCAGTACCTGCGCGATGCTGGAGGCGACCTTCCGGGCGGCAGGCCTTCGGACCGGGTTATTCACGTCTCCCCACTTGATACATCAGGGAGAGCGGGTTCAGGTTAACCGCGAGATCCTGTCCCATGCGGACATTGGCGCCTACACATGGCGCCTGAAGCCGCTGGCGGAGGCCGTAGATGCCGCTTTCCCAGGCCACCATCCCACTTTTTTTGAATTCATGACGGGAATGGCCTTCCTGCGATTCGCGGAAGCGCGAGTGGATGTGGCGGTCATCGAAACGGGTCTGGGCGGGCGCCTTGATGCCACCAATGTGGTCGATCCCGAGCTTTCCGTGATCACCTCGATCGGATTTGATCACACCGAAATTCTTGGGCCGACCCTGTCCCACATTGCCCGCGAGAAGGCGGGTATCATCAAGCCCGGCAAGCCGGTGGTATTGGGCATCCTGCCACCGGAGGCGGAGGGGGTCATGCGCAGGATCGCGGAAGAACGAGGGTCTCCGGTTTACTCGGTGAGGGAGGTCTTTGGAGACAACGAGGCGGCTTTTCCGCAGACTGGCCTGTCCGGCGCTTACCAGCGCCGCAATGCCGCCACCGCGACCTTGGCCGCCCGTCTCCTGCGGGACCGCTTCGGACTTACGGAGGCGGCCATTGAGGCAGGATTGAGGGACGTGCGGTGGCCGGGCCGCTGGGAGCGCCACACCCTGCAGGATCGGACCATTATTCTGGACGCCACGCACAATGAGGAGGGCGCCGCTTATCTCGTCGACAATCTTCGGGCCCTGTCTGAGGCGGAGGGCCGCGGACTTGTGATCATTGCTGGCACGTTGGGAGAACAGCGGGCCCAATCGCTCATTCCCGCGATCTGCGGGTTCGCGCGGGAACTTTACCTCGTCGAGCCAAGGCAGCCGAGGGCCTCTTCCTTTGCCGAATTGGAAGCCCTGATTCCCCCCTCATTCAGGGGCAAGGTGACCCGGGCATGCGTCAGGGACCTCTTTCCCCAACCCGGCATCACGACCGCTGGACTGCAGGGAGAATCCCTTGTCGCCACCGGCTCGATTTACCTGATTGGGGAGATTATGGACGCCCTATATCATTCCCAACCGATCGATGACGGTCGCCTGCAAGATTAACAGTCGGCCAAGATCGCGAGGGGACAAACGCTCTTTCGGGAAATTCTCAAATCAATGTTGACACGTCTCATTTTCGGAACACACCTTTTCACACTTACGCGAGCGTAGCTCAGTTGGTAGAGCACCACCTTGCCAAGGTGGATGTCGAGAGTTCGAACCTCTTCGCTCGCTCCATTTAAAAATCCCCGCAAACCCGCTAACCAAGCGGGTTTTTGCTCTTCGGAATTGAGAAGTTCTCTGGCTATATCCTTCAATGATGAGTATAGGCTGGAAGCTCTTTCGCTAAGAATTGGGTAGCCGTCGACCCTTGGTTGCAGTTAGAGCGGTCTTTCTCCACGGGGGGCATAATCCTCAACAGTTGCCGGGACGAGGGGTTTTTGCGTTTCAGAATGCGCCTGGACCAACTAAAGTTCTGGCCCAATTTGGATAACTCGATCACTTTGGTTTGGTCCGAATAGCCCGCAGTATCCACCCCACATGTCAGCTGTAAAAACTGAAGTCTCCTGTAGGATCCCGCTCCTGGTTCTGTGCTGTTGGGCAACCCTTCTTTTTAGCGGATGCCGGAAGATAGACTACGACATCCAATATCCGGTCACCGGGGATGGAGCCTGGTGCTGGTTTCAGGATCCTCGGGCCGTCTTCATTCAAGGAAAGCATGAACGCACCTACATTCAGTGGATGACTCGAAAGGGACAACTTCAGGTCGGGGCATTCGACCATGCTTCCAAGGAAACCGTGGTCCACACCTTGAAAGAGGACTGGGATGTGGATGACCACAACGTGGGCGCCTTTGTGGTCTTGCCGGACAAGCGCTTGATGGCCTTTTACGCCCGCCACAACAAGGGCGGTCTTTTTTGCAGGACTACGACGCAACCCGAGGACATCTGCCAGTGGGACGAGGAAGTCACTGTAAGCGGCACGGACCGCGTTACCTATGCTCATCCGGTTTATCTGAGTGAGGAGAAGCGGTTTTACGTTTTCTGGCGGGGACCGACCTGGAAACCAACCTTCGCCACTTCCGAGGACGGAAAGACCTGGAGTGAACCGCAAGTCCTGATTCAGGAGGAGGGTAGGGATGACCGAAAAATCCGGCCCTACACCAAGGTCGTCAGTGACGGAAAATCCACTATCCACCTTGCCTTCACAGATGGACACCCCCGGAACGAAGCGCAGAATTCCATCTACTACCTGCGCTATGAAGCGGGTCAATTCCGCAAAGCGGACGGCAGCCTGGTCGGAGACTTGGAATCGCTTCCTGTCCAACACAGCAAAAGCGATCGGGTATACGACGGCAGGTCGACCAACGTGCGTGCGTGGGTCTATGATATCGCCCTGGATAAAAAGGGCTATCCGGTTCTCGCCTACACGCGGTTGCCTGCGGAGAGCGACCACCGTTACTGCTTTGCAAGATGGACCGGTCGCGAGTGGCTGGATGTAGAAATCTCCCCGGGCGGTCCTTGGTTCCCGCAGACTCCCGATGGAGAGGTGGAGCGAGAGCCCCATTACTCCGGCGGCATGGCCTTCGATCACTCGAATCCGTTCATCCTGTTCCTTTCCCGCAGGATCAACGGAAGTTTCGAAATTGAGAAATGGCAAAGCCGGGACAACGGCAATTCCTGGATTTCGCAGGCGATCACCCGCGATTCCGGTGAGCTGAACGTCCGGCCGGTTGTGGCCCGGGGATTTGAGGAGGGTATTCCTCACGTCTTGTGGATGTCAGGATCCTATGAGCACTATACCCGATACAGCACCGGGATAAAGCTGTCCTACTACGGCAATTAGCAACGGGCTAGTTT